>CBDUMB010000154.1:0-7366 GCA_965368205.1 uncultured Pseudomonadaceae bacterium
CTACGGAACGTGATGCTGAACTGATTGTGGTTGCAAAAACACTTTGCGACAGTAACAACCCGATCATTGTGGCGGGAGATCTGAATGATGTCGCCTGGTCTTATACAACACGTCTGTTTCGCAAGATCAGTGGATTGCTCGATCCACGTGTGGGTAGAGGGATGTTCAACACGTTTCATGCACAGTATTGGTTTCTGCGCTGGCCGCTTGATCACTTATTTCATAGTCGTCATTTTACGGTGCGGTCAATCAAGCGATTACCTGCTAACGGATCGGATCATTTCTCATTGTTGACGGAACTGGCCTATGCGCCGCAGACAAACGGCAATGAAAAACCGCTACCTGTTGATTCCGAAGATCACCAGGCCGCACAAACGATTGTGGCGGATAACGCCAACGTTAAAGAAGTGCATGATGTCGATCGTGAAATAGTGCTTTGAATTCACAGCATTTGATAGCGTCAAGAGTCGGCGCCCAGGTTGAATATGGTATCGTTATCCGATGAACAATAAGCCACCACCATCATCGACAAGTAACACCACGGACGCACAAGTTCTCGACGATATCATTCCGGTAGAAACGTTGGAGTCCATCGCGCTGCAGGCTTTTGAGTGGTTGCAGGTAAACGTCTTGACCTTCGATATCGGTATTCAGATTGTCGCTATCGTTGCAGCTCTGGTTCCAGCGGCTTTATTTGGGCCACGGCTGAAAAAGTTTCTAAATGATCAAGTTGCTACTCGCGTTCCCAACGGTTGGCTGCAAAAGGTCGCCCGTGCGTTTGCAAGTATCGCGCTGCCCTTAGCGCTGTATTTAACTCTGGCTGCAATGCGTATTGCCTTTGGTAGTGCAGGTTATGGCGTGAGCTGGATCGGCGCCGCCATAGCCCTCATGAACGCCTGGATTGTTGTGCGCCTGGTGACGCTGATTATTCAGTCGGAATTCTGGTCCAGAGTTGCGTTTTACATTGCCTGGCCTATCGCTGCCCTGGATGCTTTTGGCATGCTGGTGCCGGTCATAGAACAGATGCAGGCACTGGCCATTCCCCTGGGTCAGAATGACGAGGGGTCGCCGGTCAGAATCAGTCTGTTCGATATTACCCGTACACTTTTCTATTTTGCGGTGCTCTTCTGGGCAGCTAATCTGCTCAGCAAGCTGGCACAACAGCAGCTGGATCAGATTGATGAAATCAGCCCTGCGCTGAAAGCCCTGATCGGCAAAGTGTTGAGTGTTCTATTGCCTGTCATCGCCTTGTTGATTGCGTTGCAGATAGTCGGTTTCAATCTTGCAACTCTGGCTGTTTTCAGTGGTGCCGTTGGTCTGGGGGTTGGTTTAGGTTTGCAGCGCATCGTGGCAAATTTTGTTGCCGGGTTCACTCTGATTGCAGACAAATCAATTAAGCCGCGAGACACCATTGAAGTTGATGGTGTGATGGGTTGGGTGACCGCGATGCAGGCGCGATATGTCGCCTTGCGGACACGTGATGGTACAGAAATGCTGATTCCCAATGATCGTTTCATGAGTGAGGGGGTCATTAACTGGTCTCGATCTGACCGCGTGGTTCGACTGCATGCGCCATTTGGCATCTCATACAGCACAAAAGACCTGCGCGCTGTGCAGAAGATGGCGGCTGAAGCCGCATCAGCTGTCGATCGGGTGGTTTCCTCGCCACCGCCAGTATGTAACCTGGTTGAATTCGGTGACAGCTCTGTCAATTTTGACCTGCGTTTCTGGATCACTGACCCGGAAAGTGGACTGGCTAATGTACGTAGCCAGGTGTTGCTGAACATATGGGATGCGTTGGCGGAGCAGGGTATTGAAATTCCCTTTCCGCAGCGTGATCTGCATGTAAAATCCTGGCCCAAAGATGATGATTAACGTGCTAGCCCCGCGCTAGACAATCCTCCACAATAGCCAGACATTTCTCAGGTGGTGAGGCAAATGAGCCGTAAACCAACCCTCAATATTCCGCATCCGCCGGCGCGTCCCGGTGATGCGCCTGATTTTGACTACGTGCAAATCTCTGCCGCGGGTGCTGCAGAACGCCCTGAAGTAAACAGTTCTGTGCGCAGTATGGATCACCTCAGCGATGAGATGGTGCGGGTCCTGGACGATAACCATGCAGCGGTTGGACCCTGGGATCCCCAGCTTGAAGCTGGTGAGCTGCAGATCGGTTTGCGCCACATGTTGCTCACACGTCTTTTTGATGCCCACATGGTTCGTATGCAGCGGCAGGGGAAAATTTCTTTTTATATGCAGTCTCTCGGTGAAGAGGCGATATCCGTTGCCCAGGCTATGGCGCTCGAACCCTCCGATATGTTGTTTCCATCTTATCGCACCCAGGGTCTGCAGATTTCTCGTGGTCGCAACCCGATGGAGCTGATGTGTCAGTGCCTGTCAAATACAAACGATATGTGCAAGGGGCGGCAGATGCCCATTATGTATCACTGGGAGCGGGGCAATATTTTTTCTGTCACCGGTAATCTGACCGTGCAATACCCACAGGCTGTGGGCTGGGCGATGGCCGCTGCCATAAAAGGTGAAGATGATATTGCCGCAGCCTGGATCGGTGAAGGTGCCACCGCAGAGGCGGATTTTCACCACGCGCTGACGTTTGCTGCCGTGTATCAGGCACCGGTCATTCTCAATGTGGTCAACAATCAGTGGGCGATATCTACATTTCAGGGGTTCGCCGGAGGTGAGCGTCGCTCCTTCGCCGCTCGGGGTCCTGGCTATGGCATTGCATCTGTACGTGTCGATGGGAATGACTTTCTGGCGGTTCATGCCGTTACACTCTGGGCGGCGGAACGTGCGCGAAGAGGGTTTGGGCCGTCTCTGATAGAACATGTGACCTATCGGGCCGGGGCGCATTCAACCAGCGATGACCCATCACGTTACCGACCCAAAGACGAATATGCCGCCTGGCCGCTGGGTGACCCCCTGGAGCGTTTGAAATCGCATATGGTCGAATACCATGGCTGGAGCGAGGCAAAGCATACAGCGTTAACAGACGAGCTCACGGAGCAGGTGGCGACCTGCTGGGAAGACGCCTGTAGTTACGGCACTATGAGTGAGGGCCCTTATCTGGATCACAGCGAGCTGTTTGAAGACGTCTACAAAGACATGCCAAATCATCTGTTAGAGCAGCGCGATGAATTACGTCGTCTGCTTGAGGAGGATTAAGTATGCCTCAGATGAATATGATTCAGGCGTTGAACTCAGCCATGGACATCATGCTGGCGCGGGATGCGGGTGTGATTGTGATCGGTGAGGACGTGGGCTATTTTGGCGGCGTTTTCCGAACCACGGACGGACTACAGCGCAAATATGGTGAACAACGTGTCATCGATGCGCCGATTGCCGAAGGCGGCATTATTGGTGCAGCCATCGGTATGGGTGTTAATGGCTTGCGCCCGATTGCCGAAATTCAGTTTGCTGACTACATCTATCCCGGTTTTGATCAGATCGCCAGCCAGCTGGCCAAATTGCGCTATCGCACCGGCGGTGATTTCACTGCGCCAGTCACCATTCGCACACCCTGTGGTGGCGGTATTCGTGGGGGACAAACCCATTCCCAGAGCCCGGAGGGGTTGTTTACCCACGTCTCTGGTCTGAAGGTGTTGATGCCAAGCACGCCCTATGACGCCAAAGGGTTGCTGATCAGCGCGATTGAAGACGATGATCCAGTTGTGTTTTTTGAACCGAAGCGCTTGTACAACGGGCCGTTTGACGGCGACCCGGACAAACCGGCTGTGCCCTGGAGTACCCATCCTGGCGGCGAAGTACCCCAGGATTACTACAGCCTTCCCATAGGCCGTGCGGAGCTGGTTGGAACTGGCGATGAATTAACGGTTTTGTGTTACGGCACCATGGTCCATGTCGCCCAGGCCGCGGCGGCGCGGCTGGAGGTTGAAGCGGATATTATCGACATACGTACGCTGCTGCCGCTGGACGTAGCCACCATCAAACAGTCTGTAGAAAAAACCGGACGCTGTTTGATTGTGCACGAAGCCACGCGTTTTTCCGGCTATGGGGCAGAGCTTTCTGCAACGGTGGTGGAGGAGTGTTTCTATTCCCTGGAGGCACCTATACGGCGAGTGTG
This sequence comes from uncultured Pseudomonadaceae bacterium, assembly GCA_965368205.1. Lineage (GTDB taxonomy): Bacteria > Pseudomonadota > Gammaproteobacteria > Pseudomonadales > Azotimanducaceae > UBA4421. The sequence continues at coordinate 4,100 of CBDUMB010000154.1, forward strand.
CGGTTTTGATACGCCTTACCCCCACGCCTTCGAATGGGAATATTTCCCGGGACAGAAGCGGGTGATGGCTGCCATGCAGTCGTTGCTGGAGGAAGGATGAGCGAATTTATCTTTAAACTGCCCGACCTGGGTGAAGGTACCGTTGAAGCCGAAATCGTCGAGTGGCACGTGCAGCCAGGGGACGAGGTGGTTGAGGGGCAGACCATTGCTGACGTGATGACAGACAAAGCTAACGTAGAGGTGCCAGCGCCTGTGAGCGGGCGGGTCCTGCGCATCTCTGGTGAGCCTGGGGATGTGGTTGCAGTGGGTAGCGAGTTGATTGCCATTGCAACAGGCAAGGATGTGAAAAGTGATACACCGCAATCGAAGGGCAGCAGAACAACGCAGCCCGAGGTATCGCGTCCTGCCACACCGGATCCCACGGCGTCACCCCTTCCTGAGTCAGTTCCCGAGCCCGTCTCAGAGCCTGAAATTTCAAAGCCACTAGACCCACCTGCCAATCGTGCCAAGGTGCTGACGTCCCCAGCGGTGCGCAAGCGTGCGCTTGAAGCCGGCGTTGATCTGACACAGGTGGCGGGCACCGGCCCTAACGGACGAATTCTTGCGCACGATCTTGAGCTTCACCTGGAGCAAGGCGGGCCGGTGCCAGCGGTTGTTGCGGCTACTGCGCCGTCTGCAGCGCCGCCTGCACAAGACACCAAAATAATTGGCATCAGGCGGGTCATTGCTGAACGACTGTCTCAAAGTAAGCGGGAAATTCCACATTTTGCCTATGTAGAAGAGGTCGATGTTTCTGCGCTGGAAGATCTGCGCAATCATCTGCAATCGAGTCGTGACGTAAAGTTGTCCATATTGCCTTTCATCGCCCTGGCGGTGCTGCGGACGCTGCCTGAGTTCCCCCAATGCAATGCACACTATCTGGCCGAAAGCGGCGTGCTGCGGACACACTCGAAGGTGCAATTAGGTATTGCGACGCAGACACCGGATGGCCTGAAAGTACCGGTTGTCACCAATGCAGATGATTTGTCTTTCTGGGCATTGGTTGATGCCATCGCAACAGTCGCGCAGCGCGCTCGCCAGGGCCAGGCTAAACCCGCGGAGTTAAGTGGCTCATCAATAACCATCACAAGCCTGGGCAGACTGGGTGGCATAGTGTCCACGCCGATTATTAACTACCCGGAAGTGGCGATTATTGGCGTTAACAAAGTGGTCAGAAGGCCCATGGTCATGGGCGACACGGTGCAGATCAGGTCGATGATGAACCTCTCAAGTTCTTTTGATCACCGCTTTGTTGATGGCTTCGATGCGGCCTCAATGATTCAAGCTGTCAAGCAGCGTCTGGAGCATCCGGCAACGCTGTTTATGCCTGAGCCTGATTCCGCGCCGGGTTAACCCTTGAATTGAGGCGGGCGTTTTTCTGCAAATGCTCTGACCGCTTCGCGATGATCCGCGGTGGTTCTGCTTTTTAACAGTCGATCGGCTTCTCGGTCGATTGCGGTCGCGTGATCGATCTGCAACGCTTCATCCAGATTTTCTTTAATATATTTGTAGGCAGTCTGCGGGCCGTTTGCCAGGTGTGTGGCGATGGCAAGTGCCTCTGTGTGCAGATCTTTGTCATCAAGCCGTTGGTTTATCAGCCCGATCTTCAATGCTTGTTTGCTGTCAACACGTTCGGACGTCAGCATCAAACCCCGCGCAATCGCCGGTGCCACCGTACGACTGAGCAACCAGGCGATACCATAGTCACCACTCAAGCCGATTCGCGCATAACCTGTGCTCAGGAAAGCAGATTTGGCTGCCACGCGCATGTCACATGCAAGGGCGATGGCCATACCGGCGCCAGCAGCGGCGCCGGGCAGGGCGGCGATTGAGGGTTTCGACATTTTGCGTAGCGCACCGGCAATGCCCTGGTGGCGGCGTTGCAGGGCCTGAAACTGTTCCTCGAAGGTGGGCGCGGCTTGCTCAGCCTGAGTGGCTGCACCCATGGCTTTAACGTCTCCGCCTGCACAAAAAGCGTTGCCGGCCCCGGTCAACAGCACCGCGCCAACTTCAGGTGCGTCAGTGGCCCAGGCGATAGCCGCGGTTAATGCGCTGGTCATGGGGGGTGATAAGGCATTGCGTGCTTCTGGCCGGTTCAAGGTCAGAACCGCGACACGGTTAATGATCTCAACCTGCAGATGATCGGTATCAGACTTAAACTCGGTCATGGTTTCCCCTTGCCGTCTCAATATGTGTAGTGACGAGATATGTTAGTTTGTCAGGGCGGGAAACAACAGGTGGATGGGGAGGCGAGTTTTGCTACGCTCCTGTCAGCGGAATTTTTGAGGAGGAACATATGAGTGAAGTAAACCGGGAAAAAGGCCAGGCGGAAGACGCCAACAGTTTCCTCAGCCCTTATCTGTCGAAAAACCCTCCGCCGGTGATTGAAGACCCTTATGCGGTGCCCATTGAAGACATTAACGTCATTGATGGTCGATTGTTTCAACGTGACATTCACTGGGCACATTTCAAACGCCTGCGCGAAGAAGATCCGGTGCATTTTAATGAGCTGCCTGGAATCGGACGCTATTGGTCACTGACGAAGTTTGAAGACATCATGTTTGTCGATACCCATCATGAACTGTTTTCATCCGCGCACGGAATCTCACTGGGCCCACAGATTGACGGTCCGAGGCAGCCCGAAGCGCTGCAGTTTTCGAACTTCATTGCCATGGATCCACCGAAACATGACCTGCAGCGGGCAACTGTCACAGGTGTGGTGGCGCCGCGGAACCTGGCCAAGCTGGAATCCACCATTCGCGAACGGACGCAAAAAGTGTTGCGTGGATTGCCGGTTGGGGAAACGTTTAACTGGGTAGATCGTGTCTCCATAGAGCTGACCACGCAGATGCTGGCCACGCTGTTTGATTTCCCGTTTGAAGAACGGCGTAAATTAACCCGATGGTCTGATGTGGCCACGGCACCGCCAGGAACCGGTATTGTTGACACGGCAGAGCAGCGACGTGAGGAGTTAATGGAGTGCCTTGCTTATTTCACAAAACTCTGGAACGAGCGGATCAACAAAGAACCGGGCTCTGATCTGATTTCCATGCTCGCTCATGGCAAAGACACCAAAAACATGCAGCCCTTCGAGTTTCTGGGCAATCTGATTCTTCTGATTGTCGGGGGTAACGATACCACCAGGAATTCAATGAGCGCCGGGGTGCTGGCTTTGAATCAGAATCCGGCTGAATATGAAAAATTACGCGCCAACCCGGGTCTGATCTC
>CBDUMB010000155.1:0-7351 GCA_965368205.1 uncultured Pseudomonadaceae bacterium
TCGCGACGGGAGTTGGGGCGAAGAAGAAAACCCGCAGGGTCTGCAACATCTTACAACAGTGCTTGCCGGCATCGGAAAACCAGCCCGACTGCTGGTCCTGGGTTGCGGGGCCGGACGCCTCGCTTACGATCTGCATCGAACTCTGGCAGCAGAAGAAACCTGGGCAGTCGACAGCAACCCACTGCTGTGTCTGATAGGCCAGCGTATGTGCGCAGGAGAAAAACTGGCTTTCACAGAATTTCCCCTGGCACCCATCAGTGCAGAAGATTGTGCTGTTGAACGAACTCTGGCTGCACCCGAATCAGTTGATGGCATACATTTTGTCTGTGCAGATGCACTGCGACTGCCTTTCGCCCCAGGTCAGTTTGACCTTGTGATCACGCCCTGGCTGATCGACGTTATCGATGCAAGTCTGTCCGATTTCCTACAAGTGATATACAGAACCACAGCGCCTGATGGACATTGGCTTAATCATGGTTCTTTAGCCTTCTCTGGCAGTCAGGCAGCCAATCGAATGACTCAGGAAGAAGTGCAGGAAAAGGCAAACGGTGCCGGATTTAAGGTCGACATCAGCGAAGATGAACTGCTGCCCTACCTGCAATCCCCCGCCAGTCGTCACCGCCGTCTTGAACTGACGCACACCCAACTGGCTCAACGTGATGATCAACAAGCCCCCAAACGGCAGCAAAGGCATCAGCATTTGCCGGAGTGGCTGGTCAGTGGCAGAACACCCATACCGTTAAGCCCTGGCTTACAGACACAGATCACCACAACAAAAATTCATGCCTTCATCATGTCGCTGATTGATGGCAAGCGCAGTGTGCTGGACATGGCACGTGTGTTGGAAGAACAGCGTCTGATGCCCGCGGATCAGGCGACCATGGCGGTAAGACAGTTTTTGACTACCATGCTGGAGGAAGCACGTCGGTTTGAGGGGCAAAACAATTAGCGCTGAGAACAAGGCGGATAAAGCCTTCACAGCAAGGACAGGTGATTTGGGGAAAGCCTGGTCTGTCAGACCAGGCCGCAGAACATCAGATTGCAGCTGGCTGCATGATTGGCTCGCGAAATTCTTCCACAGCAGCTGGCGTTTTGTATGTGCTCAACTCCCAGGCGTCTTCACAGCGAAGCAGTGCTCGTGCCAGTTTGTTATTCAACGCGTGACCTGATTTAAAGCCTTCAAACGCACCCAGAATCGGACGACCCAGGAGATAAAGGTCGCCGATCACGTCGAGCAGCTTGTGTTTCACAAACTCATCTTCATAACGCAGGCCACCATCGTTCATAACATCAAAATCGTCGATACCAACCGCGTTTTCCAGACTAGAACCCAACATTTTGTTGATGGCTTGAGCCTGTGGCAGTTCTTTGATCAAGCCAAACGAGCGCGCCCGGCTGACCTGATCGACATAAGAAATGTTGGAAAAATCCAGCTCAGAAACCTTTGGATGCCGGTTATAAACCGGATGATCTGCAACAAAGGTATATGCGGCTTTAAAGCCATCGTAAGGCTTTAACACAGCTTCCGCGTCACCTTGCGTAACTTTAATGTCACGTTTAATACGGATGAATTGCTTGGGTGCCTGCTGTTCTACAATACCCACTGTACTGATCAGGTAAATAAACGGCGCTGCGCTGCCATCCATAATCGGCACTTCTTCATTGGACAGCTCAACTACCAGGTTATCTATACCCAGGCCCCACAGGGCTGACATCAGATGCTCAACAGTTGAGACCTGTACATCGCCTGTTCCCAGGCTTGTGGATAACGTAGTGTCAGAGACATTTTCAGCGGTAGCGCGGATGGGGGCGCTCGCACGGATATCAGTTCTGACAAAAGATATACCTGTATTTTCCCCGGCAGGGCGTAAGGTCATGCGGACTTTGTCACCCGTATGAACACCGATTCCAATAGCGTGGACCGGCTTCTTGATGGTTCTTTGTCTTAGCATATTTGTCTCAGTCCAATCATTCTGCTGCTCGATTGTTGAAGTGCTTAACTTTCAACGACTTGGCGAGAGACTATACGCACTCTGTGAATGAAAATGAAGAAAAAATGAAGGCAAAAATGGAAAAATATGAAACAGGTTGTTTCCAAGTGTTTCAGGCATTTATTCCATATAATTCATAGGCTTAGATTGATTATTGGGCCTGCGTCAGCCAGAAAAATGCGAATTCTGCAATTTTGTTTCCATTTTCTTGAATCTGCAGTCAATTTTTCCCCGTCTCAACTTGCACATTTCTTTCCACTACCGCGTCTGCCAAAATTGCGTTTCCTTGCAACAACACTCTGCGCTATGGATTCATCTATATCCACATCATTTCCGAACGCACCGCGACTGAGTGTTGCGCCGATGATGGCGTGGACGGATCGGCATTGCAGGTACCTGCACAGGCTGTTCACGCCCAACGCGCTGTTGTTCACAGAAATGGTCACCACAGGCGCACTGCTGCATGGACAACAGTGGCATCTGCTTGATTACAACCCGGCAGAACATCCGCTTGCACTGCAGCTTGGCGGCAGCGAGCCAGACGCGCTTGCTGCTTGTGCGCAGCAAGCTGCTGAGTTGGGCTACGACGAGGTTAATCTCAATGTAGGTTGCCCTTCCGAACGGGTGCAGAAAGGTGCCTTTGGTGCCTGCCTGATGCGTGAACCCGAGCTGGTCTCGTCATGTGTTGAAGCGATGTGCAAAGTAAGCCCCATCCCTATTACCGTGAAATGCCGTCTGGGCGTTGACGACGATGACAGCGACGAACTGTTACTCAACTTCATCGATACCGTCAGCGCTGGCGGATGCCAGCGTTTCTACGTCCACGCCCGTAAAGCCATCTTAGCCGGACTGAGTCCGGCACAGAACCGCTCGATCCCACCCCTGCAACCCGCGCGCGTGGAACGACTGAAGCGACTGCGACCAGACTTACAGATCATCATCAATGGTGGCATAGACAACACGTCCACGGCAGAGGAACACTTACTTTGGGCAGACGGTGTGATGATCGGTCGCGCCGCCTACCACAATCCCATGTGGCTGAGCGCCCTGGACGAACACCTGTTTGCCAATGACCTGAACAGCCAACCTGCAATTCAAGCCATCGATATACTCGCGGCTTACCGTGAATACATTGAAGCGCAACTTGCGTTGGGTGAACCCCTGCATGCCATGACGCGACACATGTTAAGTGTCTGCAACGGTCAGCGTGGCGCGCGGCGGTTTCGCCAGCTACTCAGCGACAACAAGCGCCTGAAAGACAACGACATCAGCCTGTTTGATGAAGCTCTGGCTCAAGTATTTGTGATGGCTGCCTGATGTTTTCACGCCTGTTAGATCTATTTCGAACCGAAGCACAAAGCGAACTGCAGATTGACCCGCCGTTGGCCGCTGCAGTGCTTATGTTTGAGGTTGTTTGGGCAGATCATGAGATCAGTGACGCGGAAGTGGCGATGATGACAGACTTATTAGCTCAACAATTTGATCTGCACGACCAACGCGTCGCAGAAATCATTGCCGAATCAAAAATAAGTCATGACGAAAGTGTTGGGGTTTTTCCGTTCACGCGGGTGATCAATGAAAATTTGTCAGAAGAGCAGAAATACCAGGTCATCAAATCCATGTGGACAATTGCCCTGGTAGATAACGAACTGGATGTTCTAGAGGAACATACCATTCGGCGTGTTGCCGACCTCATCTACCTGCCTCATGCGCGCTTTATCGCAGCAAAAAAAGCAGCGCAAAGCGCCGTTTCGAAATAGGCAGGGTTGCCCAGAGAGTTATTAGGAGACGTTGTGCCGCACAGCGTTCGCAGAACTTTCTGCCCGTAACGCCTCCACCAGGCTCCGGAAGGTCACCGCATTCTGCTCATTCAGCCCCATCAAGGCTTCATGAGCTTCGATCACCCGCAACCGCATTTCTTCCTCATCTAAATCGTTAGCCAGAGGTAACTCAGCAAGCTGGTGGCGCAATTCGTTGGCATCAGCAACGATGTTAAACACATCTTCAAAGCCCATATTGTGCAGAATCCGCAGGATATCGCGGGCTTTACAAACCAGCATAGGCAAATGCTGGTACTTCTTCTGCACGGCAATACTGAGCTTTGCCAGCACACCGAGCGTTGTGCTGTCGATTGCAACAGCAGCGGTTAGATCCACCAGCACTGACACAAACTGCGGATCCGCAAACATCGCATCCAGGTAACGATCAAACGAGCCTGACACAGTTAACCGCACGTCTCCTTCGAAACGTAACACGTACACGCCTTGGTGGTTACCCACCATTATCTTTCCGCTCACCCATACCTCCGCGGGAAACTACAAAACCACAAAGTTCCTAAGGCGGAGCTATGCATTATTCGTCACACGTAAACAGCTGACATCGTCCTGCCCAAGTTGATCCAGATCCAGTTTGGACCATATGCCCGCCATATCGTCCGCACTGCGGACAATGTCAGCCAGCTGTTTCTCTTTCTCGGGCAAAGTCTCACCGGATACCAGATCAAGGACACCATCGGTAAACACACCCAACCGGGCCCCAGGCGGAAAAGCTGTTTCTAAGCAACGATATTGCACGTTAGGAAACAAGCCCAGAGGCTTGGCCTTCTGTTCAAGCATAGTCACGCTGTCGCCAAGAGCTAAGATTGCAGGTGGAAACTGCGCGGCGTTGGCATAGGTAAGCGTACCGGCTGTGCTGTCCACACAGGCAAAAAACATCGCAACGTGTTTATCGATATCCAAAGCCATCAGTTCGTTGTTCATCCAGGTCAGGACTTCACCTGGACGCAGCTGGCTACCTTCATCAGCCTTGCGTGCAAGCTGTGCAGAAAAGTGTTTCAGCAGGATGGTAACAAAAGCCGCAGAGCTGCCATGACCGGACACATCAGCCAGATAACAGGCGCTAAGCCCATCAGCGAGTTCAAAATAGTCAGCAAAATCACCGCTGAGCAATAATGACGGTTCCAGGCGATGTTCCAGGCAGATGTGCGCAAAGTTCTGGGGGGTTTTAGGCAACAGACTGGTCTGAATATAGCGACCTGCCTGTAAATCGACTTCCAGAGCATTGTGAGCTGAGCGCCAGTAATTCTGGCTCAATGTGTCTTTTACCTTATTGCGAGCAATACACGCCTCTAACTTTGCAACGACCTCCTGCGCTGAAAGTGGCAGTACCAGGCAATCAGCAACATCAGCACTCAAACACGCAAGCAGTTCGTTGGCACTGATAGGTTGATCAGAAAAATAGAGGACAGGGACTTGGGGATGACGCGCGGCAAACGCTTCGCAGGATGTGAGTTCCGGCGACAGAACAGCGCTCACGTTATTACGATCAAAGTATGCATGTGCAGCCTCAATGTCCGATACGCCATGTACCCGGAACCCCGAGTCAGCCAACAGCTGTATCAGACGTATTGATACCGCCGTGTGTGCGTCGAGTACTAAAAAACTCATGTCCAACAACTAATGCCAAGGTCGCTTAAGTTTGCGGCGAGGACCCTACGCCTGAAAGTTAGTGAGCACAAGAGGCAGGATGTGGCGGAGCCGGTACAAAAAATCACTTACTCAAGATCAAAACCATCATCATCAAAGCCATCATCGGCAAACGGATCTTCCTCTGTGACACCATCACTGACCGAAAATTCTCGACTTTGAAGATAAGCATCCCGCAGGAACAAATACTCGTCCCCGGAAACCAACTGATCAACACCCAACAAAGCGGCCCTGAGATCAATGACGTACAAAGCCATAACCGCTGCGCGAGACTCTGTGGGTTTTACGAAGCGAATGGGATTCATCAGGCCATCGACCGCAAAACCCAGGCTATCGCGCACCGAGGACGGGCCGAGGAAAGGCAACATCAGAAAACTACCGGAATCGGCACCCCAGACGCCAAGCGTCTGGCCAAAATCTTCGTCATGTTTTGCAAAACCTGCGTGGGTCGCCACGTCAATCAGGCCACCTACCCCCAAAGTCGTGTTCACCAGGAACCTGCCTGTATCTGACAGCGAGCGCACCGGTTTTCCCTGCAGCAATTGATTCACCGCGATCGCCGGTGTACCCAGGTTTTCAAAGAAATTACTGATGCCCGACTTCAAAAAGCCGGGTACGACTTTGTCGTAAGCCTTCGCGGTTGGTCTGATCGCCCAGCGATCAGCAAAATCGTTGAAACTGTAAACGCCTCTGTTGACTGGCTCTATCGGATCACCGGCCGCATGGACCAGGGTTGGTAATCCTGCAACAAGCACCAGAAGTGCGGCACACTGTTTCATGCGTGCTTTAAACATTTACGTCTCACTGGAAATTTCGCCCCGTATGATACTCAACTCCGAAAGGTGCGCCAAAGTTTGTCTGCCTTGAGCAACCATCTGTTCGCTGCTGATTGACCGGCCCGAGGCGTTCAGTTCCGCGCGTATTGTCTGCAATGCCGACGCAGCATCATGATCAGCCAGCAATTCAAGCAAACGATGTGTTACCGGATTGGATTCCATAAATCTCACCTCATCCTGCCTGTTACGATACACCAGCAGGTAAGTTGGTGAAGCCGGCGGGGTTGACGGTTGATTTGCAGAACCGATTTCATGTACCGGATAAGTGTAAACCAGAGGCCGTACAAGCGGTGAAATCAACAGACGACCCATCAGATAATCCGGGTCAGAAGGTTCTTTTGAAGTTAGAAGCGGAAGCTTTTCAGGCTCAGTTGCCACATCTAACGACAACTCAACCCACTCGTAATGACACAGCTCAAGTAAAAAACCAGGTAAATCTGCATAGTTCTGACCGTGCAGAAAGGTCAGGAATTCTTCAGAGATCTGCAGAAAAAATGGTGACTCACTTGGATGATGGTGCACAAAATCACGCACAATCTCGCGCCAACTTGCGGCCCCGACAACTTCAGCCGCCACTGGAAAAGCACTGTCCAGGAAACTTTTGATATTGTTAAAAAACAATTCAACGTAAATTTTCATACGTCGCGCTTCGATGTCACCAGGCGCAGGATTTTTTTCGGGGTTGCGGATGTGAGCAGCGAAGTCTAACTGCAGCGCTTTGAAATCCGGCAGATTCCGCCCTGAATTCTGCATTGCGCTAAACCGCCAGCGCGGTTTGTGCAGCTGTTTTCTGCAGCTGACGAACCTGCTCCACTTCGTCTAACAGCACAGATAGTTTGGGGAAATTGAAGTCCCGCTCAACAAGGGTTGGGAGCGGTCCAACACGGGCGTAAGCCTGTCGAAGGAGCTCCCAGACCGGCTCAATAACATCACTACCATGGGTATCGACTCTCAGATCAGGTGCTTCAACATAATGTCCCGCAACATGCAGGTACCCCACCCTGCTCAAATAAAGCGACAACATAAATGCCAAAGGATC
>CBDUMB010000156.1:0-7342 GCA_965368205.1 uncultured Pseudomonadaceae bacterium
TCATGAAAGAACTGCTGCTATATGTCTTTACGAAAATACTCTTAAAAATACGCTCTAAAACACTGATTTCCCTGATGTTTTGTTTTGTTGCAGCAGCGCTTTCGGCTTTTCTGGATGCACTTACGGTGACCGCCGTGGTGATCGCTGTGGCTGTGGGGTTTTACTCTGTCTATCACCGTGTGGCATCAGGTAAGCAGTTTCGTGATGAGCATGAACACGGCGCGGATGAGTCTATCGGGGAGCAATACAGAGACGACTTGGAACAGTTCCGCGGTTTCCTGCGTAATCTGTTAATGCATGCAGCTGTTGGCACCGCACTTGGCGGTGTCTGTACCACCGTGGGTGAACCTCAGAATCTATTGATTGCCAGTTATACGGGCTGGGATTTTATCGAATTCTTTATGCGCATGGCGCCGGTGACCATGCCTGTGTTGACCATCGGCTTGCTCACCTGCCTGTTGCTGGAACGTTTAAAGTGGTTCAGCTACGGAGAGAAGCTGCCGGAACGCGTGCGCGAAATTCTGGTCGAGTTTGACGAACATGAGGCTGCCCATCGCACGGGTCGTGATGTTGCGCGTCTTGTCATACAGGCACTGTCGGCTATTTTTCTGGTCTTTGCGCTCGCATTTCACGTTGCTGAAGTTGGCATTATTGGTTTGACCATTATTGTTCTGCAGACCGCGTTCAACGGCATTGTTGAAGAGCATCAGTTGGGCCATGCGTTCGAAGAAGCCCTGCCTTTTACTGCGTTACTTGTTGTCTTTTTTGCCGTTGTCGGTGTGATTCACCAACAACACCTGTTTTCGCCTATCATCACCTGGGTACTGTCGTTACCCGAAGCCTCCCAACCGGGCATGTTCTATGTTGCCAACGGTCTGTTATCCGCTATCAGTGACAATGTGTTTGTTGCTACGGTTTATATCGGCGAAGTGAAAGCCGCTTTCGACAGCAATACCATAAGCCGTGAACACTTCGACCTGCTGGCGGTTGCGATCAATACCGGTACAAATATTCCGAGTGTGGCGACGCCGAATGGTCAGGCTGCGTTCCTGTTTCTGCTGACATCGTCGATTGCACCGTTGATACGTTTGTCATACATGCGCATGGTGGTCATGGCGCTACCTTATACGCTGACAATGGGTTTAACGGGTTGGTTATGCGTGCAGTATCTGCTCTGAACCTAGTCAGCTGATCTGCCGCGCCATATGGGTTGGCCGCCAGACTTGGCGCTGAGCATGTCAAGATAGTCTTCGTGAGCTGCAGCCTCTGCATCAGTAGCGCGCACGATGCGAAGACCTTCCCCATGCAGTCGCTGTGGCGCAGATGTGGTAGCAGTATCAGCATTGCTTGAACCCTGAGCTCCGCCAAAAAGATGTGTCTGTCCACCAGTCATCAACAGGTAAACGTCGGCCAGAATTTCAGCATCCAGCAGAGCGCCATGTAACTCGCGATGGGTATTGTCCACCTCGTATCGTCGGCACAATGCGTCGAGGTTATTCTTTTGCCCGGGGTGTTTGCTTCTGGCGAGCGCCAGGCTATCTTTTATGCGGCAGATATTGGCTGTCAGGGGTGTTCCTGGAAGGCGCTTGAATTCACTGTCCATGAAGCCAACGTCAAAGGCGGCATTGTGAATAACAAGCTCAGCGCCTTTGATAAAATCTATAAATTCCGCGCAAATTTCAGCAAACAGAGGTTTGTCCCGCAAAAAGGCACGTGTGATCCCGTGTACCTCCAACGCGCCTTCATCTATGTCTCTTTCAGGATTGATGTACTGATGAAAATGCCTGCCGGTCAGCCGTCGGTTGACCACTTCCACAGCGCCAATCTTGATAATACGATGCCCCAGCTCAGGTTCGAGCCCGGTGGTTTCAGTATCAAGAACTATTTGCCTCATCTACATCTCTTAGTTGTTTTAGTGCGACTGGTTGTCAGCCATCAGTTCATCAATTGCATCGTTTGCGGCCTGGTCAGCCAGTTCGTTTTCCGGATGTCCGCTGTGTCCTTTCACCCAATGCCACTCGACAGTATGGTCTGCTAGCGCTGCATCAAGTTGTTGCCACAGATCTTTATTTTTTACGGGTTGCCTTGATGCTGTGCGCCAGCCATTGCGTTTCCACCCATTAATCCACTGGGTTATGCCCTGACGCACATACTGTGAATCTGTCGTCAGCGACACACGACTGGTTTTTTTGACGGCCAGTATGCCTTCAATGGCTGCCATCAGCTCCATGCGATTATTGGTGGTATCCATCACCGCGCCTTTAATTATTTTTTCGTTGCCTGCGGATCTCAATACGGCCGCCCATCCACCGGGACCGGGGTTACCCCGACAAGCCCCGTCGGTAAATATTTCTACAAGATTCTGATTCAAGGTTTAATTCTTCGCCAATTCGATACGCTAGGATAAGCGACGGGCGCTAAAGTGTGGCGATTTTTTTTGCTCAGACGCTGTGGTTTCATCGGTACTGCTTGTTTTACCGCGCTGACCAGTAACAGGCCAGCGAACGGTAAATTCAAGGTGCTTGCGCCCTGGGCGGTTGCCTGCTCGTATCTGTCCAGCAGAGGTAGGTCCAGCTTTTTCAGCAGCCGCGAAAACGGTAGTCCGTAACCGCAGTAAAGTGGGCGTACGTCTAACTCATAACCCAGCAGAGTAAGCCAGTCAAAAAGGCGTAGCGGATTGACCAGCTGCTGTCCGCTCAAGCTGTCTTGAAAAACGCGGGCATACAGTCTGCGTATGCCCATCATACTCATCGGATTAAAGCCGCTTATCAGTAATCGCCCTCCCGGAGCCAGTACGCGAGTGACTTCGCGCAGCGCAACGCGGGGGTCGGCGGTATCTTCCAGAGCGTGATGCAGGACAAAGGCATCAATCGAATTTGACTTGAAAGGCAGTGCTTCTAAACGTCCACCCAGACTGGCTATATCACTCTGGCCGCGTTGTACGCTTTGCTGCAGGAAACATGAATGGCGAACCATGCATCGCTGTAATGCGTTGGCGCTGGCCGGATGTTCGCCAGCCCATATGATGACATCACCATGCAGGCGACGCACGAAAGGCGCCATGGCAACGGCTTCAAAAGCCAGGGTTTCCCGACCCAACGGCGAGTCCCAGAGGTGGTTCGTTAATCGATTCGGTGCATCACCGTTATCTGCGTCACATTGAGGGGTCGGTTTGGTTGCCAATGGTTTTACATTCCGCCAAAGTGAAGATAAATCTAAGCGTCAGGCCAGTTAAGAGCCAAAAAGAAGCGCTTAATTTCAGGGGGATAGTGCCATAGACCGGATGTCCAGGGCAAAGAACCGATTTAAGTTAACTTGAAAGGCAAAATTTAGTGACCTTTGAAAGCAAGATTACAGCCTGCAAGTTAGGCTTGCTTGGCCTGTTCGGCTGCACGCTGGCCGCCAGTTGCCAGATGGCACCGCAAACGCAGGCTCTGCCTGTGGTGGCCGAAGAGGACCCCATAGAGCAGACACAGCCGTTACTGGTGGTTCAGCCTGTAATGGCTCTGGCGGGCGCTCAGGCCGCGTTGAGCATGGATATGTCCACAACGCCAGTGCGCAGCCCTGCTCCACCGCCGGAACCGGATTTGTGGCGCGAGATGCGGGCGCATATGCATCTTGACCTGCATCTGGATCATCCTCGCGTGCAGCGTCACCCAACCTACCTGAAACGCCTGCAGCCACGATTACAGAATTCTCTGCCTTTTTTATATAGCCAGACCCAGCTGCGCAGTTTACCTGCCGAACTGGCTCTGTTGCCCATCGTCGAAAGTGCATTGGATACTTTTGCTTTTTCCCATGGTGGCGCTGCTGGCCCATGGCAATTTGTGCGCGGTACAGCCCGTCAGTACGGTCTGGAAATAAACGATTGGTACGACGGTCGTCGGGATGTGATTGCTTCCACCGAGGCTGCGCTGGACTATTTGACTTATCTGAACAAACGATTCGATGACTGGTATTTAGCGCTGGCGGGCTACAACGCCGGCCAGGGAAACGTCTCGCGTGCGCAACGGAAAAATCCTGGTGCTGGTTTCTTTGATCTGCGTCTGCCAAAAGAAACTCAGGCTTATGTGCCTCGTTTGCTGGCACTCAGTGCGGTGATCAAAGACCCACAGAGCTTTGGCATAACGTTACCAAAGATTGAGCCACGAACCACTTTTCACAGTCTCAACACCCATGGTCAGTTTCAGTTAACCAAGCTCAGCGAAGTGCTTGAGCTGGACATGGATGATATCTACCGTTGGAATCCGTCGCTGAATCAATGGGCTACGCCGCCCAAAGGTCCACACCGGCTGATTGTGCCCGCCAATATTGATCCAGTACTGGCGCAGAAGACAATCGATGCAATTCCCGCAAGCCAGCGCGTGGATTGGCAGGAAATCAAGGTCCGCTCTGGTGATACCCTCAGTCAGATTGCGCGTCGTCATGGCACTGACGTGACGTCCCTGCGGATGGCCAATAACTTAAGCGGGTCAACTATCCGCGCTGGTAAAAAGCTGCTGATACCAAAACATGCTGCCGCACTTAAGTCCACGCCGCGCAGTGCCAAAGGTGACGTCGATTATGTTGTCGCCTCAGGCGACTCGCTGTGGACGATTGCGCGCAAGCACAATGTTGACATGACCAAGCTCATGCGTAACAACCACCTGGGTCCCAAAGACACGCTTGCGGTAGGTAAGACGTTAAAGATTCCAGGTGTTTCCGGTCAAACACGTAAAGTGACGCGCAAAGTTCACTATAAGGTCCGAAGTGGAGATTCGCTGGCAAAGATCGCCGGCAAGTTTAATGTGTCGATCAATCAGATCGCGAACTGGAACAAGCTGGATAAAGCACGATATCTGCAGCCCGGTCAGCCGCTGCAACTCTACGTCAATGTAGTTGGCGGCTGAAACAGGCGATCAGTCGATTTTAACTGGCAGGCTGCTTAACACCGAGCTGTTGTCTCGCAGCTTCAAACAGCCCCTGAAAATCCAGACGAGCGGCACGATTTTCGGCAACTTGACGCAGTTGTTCGATTTCCGCATCTGTTGTTGTCGTGGGATCTCCCTGTATCACCCGGGTCACCGTGATAAGCGCAGCTCCGTCTGGTAGATCGGACATGCCCACTGATTTTTTACCTGGCAAAGGACGCGCTAGATCGAAGGCCGCTTCGAGCACCGCATTGGGGATGTTCTGACCGCTATTCGCGCGTGCCGCCAACTCAAAGGTCTGCCAACGGCTGCCTAAATCGCGGGCTATTTCCGTCACACTTTCTCCCGCGGTGAGACGTTGCATGCCTTCTGCTTTTGCTGCCTCGATTGCGGCGAGCGCTTTTTCGCGTACCAGGTCACCACGTATTTCGTCAGCAACCTGATCCAGAGGTACGGGTTCCGGTTCATATTGCTTATCGACGCGTACAACAACAATTTGTGTGTCATTGAGTTCAATCGCGTCACTATTGGTGCCTTCAAGAACCTCGCTGCTGAATAACACTGAATTGACTGCAGGATCGTTCAGCAATGGGTCTTCATTGCCACCGGACTGACTGACGGCTGGCACTTTTGTGACGGACAAACCCATCGTGGCGGCTGTGTTGTCTAATGAAAAAC
The DNA here is from genome assembly GCA_965368205.1 of uncultured Pseudomonadaceae bacterium. Taxonomy (GTDB): domain Bacteria; phylum Pseudomonadota; class Gammaproteobacteria; order Pseudomonadales; family Azotimanducaceae; genus UBA4421. The sequence continues at coordinate 5,589 of CBDUMB010000156.1, forward strand.
GCTCATCATATGCAGCCCTTTCCAGTTCCAGAGCTTTATCAATAAACAGATCCTGAGCCTGAATTTCACGGGCTCTGAGCGTCAACTGCTCCTTCATCGTGTCGAACTCAGGGTACTCGGGTACGACAATATTCTTAAGCTGAATCAGGTGGTAACCAAAATTCGTAAGCACAGGTTCGGAGATGTCGTCAGGTTCCTGCAAGTTCCACAAAGCGTTCTCAAAGGCCGGGTCAAATATGCCTTTACCCGCGGGGCCCAGGTCGCCGCCAGCGACGGCAGAACCCGCATCTTCACTGTATTGTTTAGCCAGCTCAGAAAAATCTTCCCCGGCGGCGATACGGTTCTGGATGTCTGTAATGGCAGCAAGCGCTTCTGCGTCGCTGCGGTCCTGATTGATCTGAATCAGGATGTGAGCGCTATCACGTTGCTCGTCTGCCAGTGCAAGTGCGCGTTCGTCCTCGTACAGACTCAGAAGGTCCGCTTCGGTGATTTCAATTGAACTGTCATCCACCAGATCTTCCGCACTCATCTGCAGGTAGCTGACGTCAACGGTAAGGGGCGTCATGTAGTCGCTCTGATTCTCGTTATAGCGCAGTGTGACTTCTTCTTCGGTGACTTCGACATTTTCGCTGAATTGTTCAACCGTCAGAGGCAGGTAGGCGATGTCCCGACGTTGAGAAATTATTCTAACAATTTCCGCAAGTTCCCAATCGGGCATGCTGACAGATCCGTAGATGCCGGCTTGCAGCGTTTCTGCACTTAGCGCGTTGCTGAATTCTTCAACAAAGGATAACGGCGTGTAACCGAGCGCTCTTAGCTGCTGCCTGTAGATCGCTTCATTGAACTGACCATCAACCTGATAAGCCGGGCTGTTGATCAACTCATCGTTAACGGTCTCTGGAGAAACGGCAATGCCCAGTTCATCTGTCGCCTGGTAAAGCACCTGGCGATTGATTAATTGTTGCAGGACGTATTCCTGCAGCTGCAATCGATCGATGTTGCTGGGGTCAAAGTCTGGACCCATCTGGCTCAGTAATCGCTGCCGCTCGCGTTCGGTCTCAGTCGCCAGCTGGTTCTGAGTGATGGAAAAACTGCCCACCTGGGCAAGTTCAGGATCACCGCCCATGAACAAGTTGGTAGCACCAAATCCAAATAGCGTCAGTACCACAATGATGGCACCCACCAGGATTTTGAAACCGGTGCCCTGGGTCTGTTCTCTGAGTTTCTGCAGCATGATTGTCTCAATACAACTTACAAAAAACGGGGCGCCTAAGCGCCCCGCTACATTTTCGGCGCAATTCTAGCGCCTTTATAACAGTCTCGCGACCTAGTTGAGCGCGTCTTTGAGTGCTTTGCCAGGTTTGAACGCGGGTACTTTGGCAGCTGCAATCTGAATCTCAGCGCCTGTTTGTGGGTTGCGCCCGGTGCGCGCCGCGCGCTCCCGAACCAGGAAGGTACCGAAACCAACCAGCGATACCGGATCTGCATCTTTCAACGAGTCAGTAATTGCGTCGATCGCGGCGTCCAATGCACGGCCTGCAGCCGCTTTGGATATATCTGATGATTCCGCGATGCGGTCAATCAACTCTGCTTTATTCACATTAAGCCCCTCTTGTGTATTGCTTAGCTGGTATTTGTTGGATACCGACATTGCGCGGGTCTGCGCAGCAACATTATTTACTCTAGATTCAAAACCCTTACGGGATTCGCCGTTTTATACCAACACCCTGCGGAGGGCGCAAGCGCCCGAAAGC
>CBDUMB010000157.1:0-7254 GCA_965368205.1 uncultured Pseudomonadaceae bacterium
GGCCTCAATAGGTTCACCATGCAGCTTATCAGTCTTACCACCCAGTTTGACCTGCAGTGTCGCGCCAACGCCGGCTTTGTGGGCCTGCGCGGCTGTTTCCGCATCCACCAGGAACGCAAAACAGGCCTCCTTGCCCAGACCATCAGCGAGCATGGCCCGCAGCAGATGTGTACCGTCACCAGGTGTGCCGCCGCCACAGTTATCTGAAGTTTCATGAATCACAACTGGGTAGCTACCGACCTGTTTGGCTTCTTCCAGCGCTTCTTCTGCATTCAGTGAGCGTGCGCGGAACTGTTCCCGTTTGTCCCAGAGATGCTGGGCAAATTGCGCTATTGCGGCTTTCGCCGGCTCGAGCTGTTCCGGGTAACAGGTCGCTACAACAGAACTGCCAACATGGGCGACATCTGTATACGGAAAGCCGTGGAACCAGCTCAGATCCACACAGGGTGTCTTAGCCTGCAGCTCAAGCAGCTCTGCCAGAGTATCCTTGCCAACACCTTCAAAGGTGGTCGTGGTAGGCATCAGAATCGGCAGTGCGACGAGCTGACACGTTGCATTGGTACCGCGCTCATGCATCTCCCGAATCGCCTCAACAGCATCTGCAGCGCGCAGATGTAAATCGATATGCGGATACTCGCGGCAGGCAAAAATGCCGTTCAGCTGATCCGCCATAAACTGGGTGGCATTACCGTGCAGATCAAAGGTGGCGGTTATCGGGATATTACCAAGCACACCACGCACCGCGTGGGCCAGATCTCCCTCCAGGTCCTCTATGCCATCAACCACGCCGGCGCCGTGCAGCAACAGCACGCAGCCATCAAGTGGTCCAGCGGCAGCCAGGCCGGTAAGAATTTCTTCTTTAAAATCATCGTAAGCCGCACGCGCCACGGTACCTGATGGCTGGGTGGATGCAAAAAGTATCGGCACAGGCTCAAAACCCTGGCGCAGGCAGGCGTCCACCGCCCCGCCGACGTCAGACTCCTGCCCCGCCGAAGCCAGCATTTTCTGCCCTCGCAGGGTATAAAAGTCTTCTTTGGGGGTCTGCCCCTGACAATAGGTATTTGTTTCGTGAGAGATGCCCGCCAGAGCAATTCGCAGGGATTTTTTTTCAGTCATTGTGTTGCCTTTGAATTATTTGTTGCGGGCCGGACTGCCACCACCATTGTTCGGGCAGAGCCTTCGATTCCGGCCAGATCTGGTCGAGGGTATCTGCCTCGTACAGAACACCCCCCTTCATGACATGGTGCAGCGCTGTAGTATGTGTTAAGTCGGCGCGCGGATCCTGATCCAGCACCACCAGGTCAGCCAGCTTACCCTCTTCAACGGACCCCAGATCCTGGCCGAGGCCCAACATACGAGCACCACCAATGGTAGCCAGCTCCAGAGCCTGCGCATTAGTATAACCGCCAGTGGCCATTGCCCAGAGCTCCCAATGATACCCCAGCCCCTGCAGCTGCCCGTGCCCGCCAATACCTACCTGCCCACCTGCCTCGTAAATTTTACGCGATGATCGGGCGGTTTCGGCAAAGATATATTCACGTTCGTGAAACCAGCTGCGGCGCAAGGTGCGCGCGGCAAGATCCCGATAAGGTGTAAAACGTCGCAATTTGGCATCGTCGTGGGGTGAGCGTTGAGTAAAGAACCAGTTCTCCGCGGAGGGTCCGCCGTAGTTGACCAGCAACGCAGGTGTGTATGCGATCTGCGATGCAGCCGTCAGCGTCACCACGTCATCGTATAGCGTCGGCAGGGGAAAGTTGTGTTCCAAACCACTGAACCCATCCAGGACATGGGTCAGATCAACCTTCATGTCGAGGAAACCTTCTGTCGTGGGCATCAGCTTTAAATCTCGCGCTGCCTGAATCAACCATTGTCGCTGCTTGCGGGAGCCGGATACGTAGGCTTTTATGTTGTTTACCCGATAGAGATCTTTGTATCGCTGCAACACCGCAAGCGCATGGGATTTGGAAGAAAAGTTGTTATCGTTGAAAATACCCGGGCCTGTAGAGAAGGCTCGCGGACCTATCATCAGACCTGCATCAACACGATCCTGATCGGTTAACAGATCAACCGTGGCAGGCTGAACGTCAATTGCTGTTGTCACGCCGTATGCCAGGCTCGCCAGAAATGAAGCATTAGACTGTGTGGGCACGCCTCGGGCACCGCGATAATGAGCATGGGTATTAACAAATCCCGGCAGAATATAGCGACCGTGGAGACTGACAATGCTCGCTGCATCAGGCACGTCGATCTGCGCGCGGGCACCCACGCTGACAATTCGGTCACCCTCAATCAGCACAACCGCGTCGTCTATGACGCCCGCGGGACCCATAGTGATCACAGTGGCATCCGTCAGCGCAATCAAACCATCGGGTTTGTAGCGAGGTAGATACACGTCTATATCGGTGTGCTCAACTGCGCTATGTTCTTCAAGCAGGACATTGGCCTCGTCATTTGCCTCAGCGGACTCAGAGGGTTCACCTGCTGAGTCTTCTTCAGGGGTCTCCTGCCGGAAATCAAGAGATGCAAGACTGCGTTGATACAAACGATTACCCACACTCCAATACACAGCGTGACCAGCGTCGGCCCAACCAATAAAATCAGCGCCTACATCTGTTAATTTCACCAGGGGTAACTGGGGTTTGCTCAGCGAGATTTTCTGCAGCGGGACATAGGCCAGCAACTGCACCACGTAAACCTGGCCGGCTTGTTTGAACAGAACATACTGGCCGTCAGGTGAGATCTGCATCATCTCCGCGCCTACATCTTCTCCCCGATTAAAGACACCCGGACCACTGACTGCCAGAACATCGCGACGATCCGTGCCATCAAACCGCAGAGAGACTAATCCGGCTCGAGACTTACCCGGCGACGGAGGTCTGCTGGTCTGCAGATAAATCCGATCCGGCTCTGGTCCAAAATGAGGTCGATCGTAACCGCGGCCCGGTGTCACCAGATGAGTTGGACCGCCTTTGCTGTCCAGCCAAATGATATCTGCGGTAGCGCCTGGGCCGATCTGACTCGCTCTGACCCGGCGCGCCTGACTCGAGCTGCGCATCGCAACAATTCGTTTACCGTCGGCAGACCAGACCGGTGAGGAATAAAAACCCGGATCGCGAGTGAGTTGTCTCTGCCTGGCACCTGCGCGGGGCTGCATCCGGTAAATATGACCACCATCGTCAGCCCAGGAAACATAGGCTAAAAGTTTACTGTCAGGAGACCAGGCTGGCATGGCCGCAATCTGGCCCTGGGGCGTGATCGCTTCGACTTTGTCCGTTTTGAAGCGATAAACATAAATCCTCGCAAAGGCGGAAAAAGCCAGGGCGCTGCCATCCGGTGCGACTGCCGCGTCAGACAAAATGCGCGCTTTAACCGGACCCATGCCGGCTCGGTAATTGAATGCCAACCGTTCAACGATTTTCTTTTCCACATTGATTTCAAAATCAATGGTGCTGGTAGAGCGGTCCTGAAGATCAATTCGTAAAAGTTTGCCGTCTCTCTGAGCGAGCACAGCCAGACCATCCGGCGTAAACGTGTAGCCAGGCAGAAGGTCCCGGGTAAACCTCGATTCCTGTTCATCTCGAACAACAGGATAAGCCAGCCAGCTGTCTGCACCACTGACAAGGTTACGTATACGCAGGCCCGTCTGCTGTTCGTGACGTGTACCGTATACCAGATGTTCTCCGTCGGGAGACAGGACCGGGCGTATCGCACTGCCCTGCGCTGCGGTAATGATGTCCTCCGCACCCGTCTGCAGGTCTCTTCGCGCGATCTGCCAAAGCGGGAAACCCAGGTTGTAGCCAAAGCCCCCTGCTTTGCGGGCGTAATACAGATAGCGACCGCTCGGGTCGTAAACCGCCCCGAGCGCATTGTGTCTTTGCGCGCGCGGCGTATCGGACTTGGGTTTAGCTTTGGTGATCTGCACGCCTGTTCCACCGTCGATAGGAAAAGCCCACAACTCAAACGTTCCAACATCAAAAGTGCTTCTGGAAACCAGAACATGCCTACCGTCCGGGGACCAGGTTGGAGAGGCATACTCCAGTCGATCGTTGCTGGTGGTCAACTGTCGTGCTGAGTCTTGCTCGAGATCGAGCACCCAGACTTCTTCGGAGCCATCACGATCGCTGATGAAAACCAGAGACTTTCCGTCAGGGGAATATTGCGGCTGACTGTCGAAATGCAGACCTGTTTCCAGCGGTGCGGCTGTGCCGCCCTCGATGGGCAACAGATAAAGATCTCCAAGCACTTCGAGCACCACCGTTTTTCCGTCTGGTGAAACATCCAGCGACATCCAGGTGGCTTCATTCAGCGTCATCGAAATAGAGCGATCCGGCTGCAGCGGCAGTGTGTTGTCCGCATGTGAAAAACAAGCAAACAACAACAGGCATATAGTAAGGGTTTTCAAAACAGGGTACTGCTCAACTTAAAGCGGAAGAGATTCAACATATTCAGTCAATTGCCTGCATTTGGCCAGCCCACCAAAATGGGCCACTTCATGCTGATCCAGCGCCTGCAGCGACTTCAGTAAATCTCGCCGCGCCTCAGGAAAGTCCGCTATGTGTGCAAGCGGCGCACACGTGATCCGTATCGTGAACAGCAGGTAGCGCTCACTGCAGCGACACAGCGTCTGCCTTTCACTGCGTACAACCCACTGTTCAGCAGGGATCTGCAGGAAAGGTTCCACTTCATCATGAAACAGCTGGGCATCACCGTGCAGAAACCAGTTACTGCGCGCAAACGGCTGCCCCAGCGGCGCGCGCTCGATAAAACGCTGAATATTGGCGCCTATACTCTGATTTAACCCGGGCACCGGGGCATGCACCTCGGCTAACGGTTGACCTGTTTTTTCCAACAGGCGCCAGTAACTCGGCGCGCATAAACAAGCGGCCACCAGACGTTGCTGATCGGTTACATCTATGACACACACATCATCAGCAATGGTCATGGCCAGATTGGCAATGAGATGCGGGAAAGCAGTTGACGCAACATCCGGCCAGGGCAGTTGCCGCAACATGGCATCCATTTCCCGGGTCTGCGCAGGTACCTGTACCACCTCTGCATAGCGCGACCTGAGCTGCTCGAGCTTATTGTTGCGCGCCGCCTCATCTGGCGTTGTTGACAGCCATGCAGAGGGTTCAACAGGCTTCAGGCCGAGGCGACGGGTGCGCACGCCGCCGCGCCAGGGTGGGCTGCGCCAGAACTGCTCGTTGACTTCACTCACCGAGTGCTTTGTACCGCTGGTAGTTTTCAAACGCCTTCGCCACCATGGGCCGCTGCTGACCTGGTGGGACGCGCAATGCGTAATCCGGATCTTTCTCACCCTCCGAAGACAACATGTGCATATGATGCGCGGCGGTAATGTGGGCGGCAAATCCCTGCCCGTCCTGCATCTGATTCACAGCCAGCTTCATCATCCGCAACTGAAACGGATCGTTCTGCGCAATACGTTCGGCATATTCAATCACCGCCCCCTGCAGCTCAGCCAAGGGAACCACGCGGTTAACCAGACCCAGTTCTGCAGCTTCGTGGGCATCAATGAATCGCGATTCGTAGAGCATTTCTTTGGCTTTACGCGGCGCAACATCCCAGGGTACAGAGAAGTACTGGAAATTCGCCGCGAGCAACAAAGCGTTATCTGCTGCATAAATGATGTCCATCGCACTGGCCACCATCCAACCTGCAAATATGGCATAACCCTGGACACCGGCAATAGTTGGCTTGGGCAGATTACGCCAGCGCATGGTTTTATCGACAAAATGCTCCCGGGAGTGGTCATACCGCCCGCGTAATCCCTCCTGCAGCGGGACCTGCTCGCGGTCGGCAAGCTCCTCCGCTGAACCTAAATCATGTCCCGCGCTGAAATGATCACCGGCACCAAACAATGCAATAACGTGAACATCCCGGTCTGCCTGGGCGCTGGAGAAAGCAGCATCCATGGCTTCCAGCAACCCACGGCTCTGGGCATTTCTGTAACGCGGTCGGTTCATGGTTATACGCGCGACATGATTGACCACTTCGTACCGAATTAAGTTATCGTCCATGCTCTGCCCCTCTGGGTATCAGTGATATAAAGGAGCCACAATGCCAATTCTCGATAGACCCGGCGCACAGATCTACTATGAGACGGTTGGTAACGGCCCTGCGCTGATCTTTGCGCACGGCGCGGGAGGCAATGCAGCCATCTGGTTCAATCAAATTGCCCACTTTGCACCAGAATATCAATGTGTCGCCTTCGATCATCGTTATTTTGCCCGCTCTCCAAGTACCGGACCTATCTCAGTGCATCAGTTCCGCGATGACCTGCTCGCTATCATGGATGTGTTGGAGATTGATAAGGCGCACCTCGTTGGTCAGTCCATGGGCGGCTTCACGGTGCTGCGTACAACTCTGGATGCCCCGGATCGGGTGTTATCGCTGACCTTGAGTTGTACCTCTGGAGGTATTGTTAATCCCACCCCAACCCCGGCTATGAAAGCGCTCACCAGCGCCAGCGGCCGAGACACAGGGGGCATCCAGGCTTCCATGTCTGAGGTCACACGCGGCAAGCCTGCACTGATGCAGCTCTATGAATCCATCAATAACTTCAACACAGAATTTTCATGGGACAAATTATCCACGCTGCTGACAAAAGAAGATGTGGTGCAATTGAACCAGTTGAAAGCCGTTAGCTGCCCCACTCTACTGGTAGCAGGCGCAGAAGATCCGTTGTTCCCCAGGGCGTTGCTGGCTACTTATCTGCCACATTTTCCTGCAGGCACTTTGACTGAAATACAGGATGCAGGGCACTCACCCTACTTCGAACAGCCGGAAATATTTAATCAGACCCTGGCAACACATCTGCAAAGCGTTTGAGCTATTCCGTAATGCTGCAGGGGCCCGTGGTTAAAACCGGATTACAGCGAATGTCGTCCGGCAATTGAACCGTGTAGTCCGTAGCAAAAGGATTGGTGGATAGATAGTAGTCTGTACTTATCGCCTGGGCGCCGCTGGCAAAAGCTGCGTCACGGCGCGTGGTGTCTCCCCGCCTTGCTTCCAAAGTATCTGCATCTGCACGCGTGCGTACCATGAACCCCTGTTGTACCAGCCGGGTAATTTTCTCCTGTTCAGCTACCGGGTCGTTGATGATCATGATGGCTGCGGCCGGGTGTTCTTGTGAGACGTTAGTGAACATTGGTCTGTTCTGCCAATCCTGCAGATACAGATCGCGTTTGGCACCTTGTTCGTCAAGAATCAGAATAATCCTGCCGCGCGCCTGCT
>CBDUMB010000158.1:0-7228 GCA_965368205.1 uncultured Pseudomonadaceae bacterium
GGTTGGGTGAAGGTGTGCAGAAACTGTACTACCTGCCAGAAGCGCACAACGACTTTATTTTCAGCGTCGTGGCTGAAGAGCTTGGCGCCGTTGGCGCGATTCTGCTCGCACTTCTATTGACGTATCTGGTGTTCCAGCTGCTTAAAATCTCGCGTGCAAATATAGCCCGGCAGGCGATATTTGCCGGCACGGCGGGCTACTTCGTCGCCTTTATTATCGGCATTCAGTTTCTTGTGAACCTTGGGGTTAATACCGGCGTGCTACCGACCAAGGGGTTAACCCTGCCTTTTGTCAGCTATGGTGGTAACAGTCTGATTGTCTGTTGCGCGATGCTGGCGCTGGTATTGCGCTGCACCTTAGACCGGGAGCCGCAACGTGGCTGAGCCAGCAGTTTACCAGGTACCGGAAATGGGGCGCATTCGCTGCATCCATTTTGTTGGCATTGGCGGTGCCGGCATGTGTGGTATTGCTGAAGTCATGTTGAATCAGGGTTACCAGGTAACCGGCTCAGATGTGAAAGCGTCTGAGAACACCGCACGCCTCGAAAATAAAGGCGCCACCATACACATAGGTCACAGCGCGGATTGGGTTGCCGATGTTGATGTGGTTGTAGTGTCGAGTGCCATCGATGAAGAAAACCCTGAGGTGCAAGCTGCACACCAGGCCCGCACGCCGGTGGTGCCGAGAGCTGAAATGCTTGGTGAGCTGATGCGTTATCGTCACGGTATTGCCGTAGCCGGCACACACGGAAAAACCACAACGACGAGCTTGCTGACAGAAATATTTCGCTGTGCCGGACTATCACCCACGTTTGTGATTGGCGGCCTGCTGAACAGTGCCGGTACTAATGCTGAGCTCGGTCTGGGTCGATATCTTATTGCAGAAGCTGATGAGTCGGACGGTTCTTTTCTGCGGTTGCAGCCCATGTCAGCGATCATTACCAATATTGATCGCGATCATATGGCCACTTACGGTAACGACTTTAATGTGCTCAAAGAGACCTTTGTTGAGTTTGTTCATCGCCTGCCGTTTTACGGAGCGGTGGCGGTCTGTGTTGATGACGCTGAGGTGGTAGATATCCTGCCGCATCTATCCAGACCGGTATTGACCTATGGTTTATCTGCTGAGGCTCAGTTCCGAGCGCATAATATTCAGCCCAACGGCAAAACGTGGCAGTTCGATGTCGATCGAGGCAGTTTTGGCGGGCCGTTGCAGATCAGTCTGTCGATCCCTGGAACACATAACGTTCTAAATGCGCTGGCGGCAATAGCCATCGCAACTGAAGAAGGTATAGACGACCGCCATATCGTTGAGGGGCTGCTTGGATTTGCTGGTGTTGATAGACGCTTTCAAGTGACGGACAACGTTCAAGTGGGCGAGCAGCATCTGTCGATGGTTGACGACTATGGACATCACCCGACCGAGGTTGCAGCGGTGATTGCGACCGCGCGTAAGGTCTGGCCGGACGCCACGATTGCAATGGTGTACCAACCGCATCGTTATTCCCGCACCCGCGATCTGTTTGATGACTTTGTGCGGGTCCTGTCCGAGCTCGATGCGGTCATGCTGGTCGAGGTTTACGCCGCCGGTGAAGCGCCTATTGCTGGAGCCGACAGTAAGTCATTGTGCCAGGCTATTCGTCAGCGTGGCGGTGTCAGCCCCGTTTATGCGCAAGATCCCGATGAAGCTTTGCACCTGCTACCTGCCTTTTGTGCTCAAGCTGACGTATTGATTGTGCAGGGCGCTGGCAATGTGAATCTGATTTCTAATCACTTAAGGCAGGCCCATGTTTAATCGCCTGTTGTTTGCTGTGGTTGTGTTATCCATTGTCGTGGTGGCTGCTGGTCTCTGGCATGCCCTGGATAAGCCGGTGCAGGGGTTTGTTATCGAAGGCGACCTGTCTGGTATGGAGCGTGCTGAATTGCAGGCAGCGCTCAGTGACACTGCGTTGCAGGGCATCCTTTCGACCAGACTGGATGCCATTGTATCCCGGGTTCAGAGTTTGCACTGGGCGAAAGACATCAGCATCCGCCGGGCCTGGCCTGACCGCTTTGTTGTGACCTTACATAAAGCCGCACCTGTTGCGCGTTGGGGGGAGAGTCAATATGTGTCTGCGTACGGCGATCTGCTTGAGTTGCCAGATGTCTACCCTGGGTTGCCGCATTTCATGGTGGAGGTCAGTAACCCTCAGGAAGCAATGCAGACTTATCGCCTGCTGGATCAGATTGCGGCTCGGGAATCCCTTGCCATCAGCCGTCTTACTCAAAATAGCCAGGGTGAATGGAGCGTAGAGTTATCGAAGGGGCCGCGAGTGTTGCTTGGTGCCCAGCAGATAAACGAGCGCATGCACCGATTTTTGCTGGTATATCGCCGAGTGCTCAGCGCTGGGGATAAGCCGGCGGAATATGTTGATGCCCGTTATGCCAATGGCGTAGCGGTGCGCTATGTCCCGGAACAGCAAACAAATAATGAATCTCTGTTGGTTGCGGATGCGGATGCTGCAGCTTATGTCGAAGGAATAAATGATGGCCGCTGATACGCAGCTACAAAGAATTGTCGGGCTTGATATAGGCACCAATAAGGTTGCCGCAATAGTCGCTGAAGTTAACCGTGATGGTGAGCTGGAGATTATCGGGATCGGCACGCACAACTCGCGCGGTCTGAAGAAAGGCGTGGTGGTCAATATTGAATCCACGGTTCAGTCGATTCAGCGTGCCATCGAAGAAGCAGAGCTTATGGCGGGTTGCACCATCGAAAGTGTATATGCCGGAATTGCTGGCAGTCATATCCGGTCTTTGAATTCCCATGGCATTGTCGCGATTCGTGATCGGGAAGTGTATGCCCAGGATGTTGAACGCGTGATAGATGCAGCGCAGGCTATGGCCATTCCCGCAGATCAGAAAATACTGCATGTGCTGCCACAGGAATACGTTATAGACACTCAGGAAGGCGTAAAAGAGCCGTTAGGTATGTCCGGGGTACGTCTGGAGGCAAAAGTCCACATGGTCACCTGTGCGGTGAACGCTGCGCAGAATATAGAAAAATGTATTGAGCGTTGCGGCTTAAGCGTTAACGACATCATTCTGGAACAGCTGGCGTCCAGTTATTCAATTCTGACCGATGACGAGCGTGAGCTGGGTGTCTGTCTGGTAGACATTGGTGGCGGCACAACTGATATCGCGGTGTTCACCGGAGGCGCCATCCGTCATACCGCCGTTATTCCAATTGCCGGCGATCAGGTGACCAATGACATTGCGATGGCTCTGCGCACGCCGACGCAGAACGCAGAAGATATAAAAATTAAGTATGCCTGTGCGTTAACCCAGCTGGCTCGTGCTGACGAAGTTATCAACGTACCCGGGGTGGGCGACAAACCTTCCAGGGAGTTGTCCAGGCAGGCTCTTGCGGAGGTGGTGGAGCCACGCTATGACGAATTGTTTACGTTGATTCAGGCAGAGCTGCGGCGCAGCGGCTTTGAGGATTTGATTGCGGCAGGCATTGTCCTGACAGGCGGTGCTGCAAAAATGGAAGGTGTGATTGAGCTTGCGGAAGAGATATTCCACATGCCGGTCAGTCTGGGGTCGCCACGTAATGTGGCTGGTTTAAAGGACATCGTACGTAACCCTGTTTATGCCACGGGCGTAGGTTTGTTGCTGTACGGTCTGGAGCGAGAAAAAGAAATGCCGGCCCGCGGGAGCGCCCGCAAGGGTGGTCTGTTCGGGCGGTTAAAGACTTGGGTAAGAGAAAACTTCTAGCTGGAGATAAGGCAATGTTTGAATTAGTAGATAGCGCACCACAAAGTGCGGTGATTAAAGTGATTGGTGTTGGAGGCGGTGGCGGTAATGCTGTGCAGCATATGGTCAGCAGGTGTGTAGACGGCGTTGATTTTATTGCTGCCAATACGGATGCGCAGGCGCTTAAAAATCTGGATGCGCAGACTACGCTGCAGATCGGTAGCGGTATAACAAAAGGGTTGGGCGCCGGCGCTAATCCAGATATCGGGCGTGCCGCCGCAATAGAGGATCGCGAGCGGATCAGTGAAGTGCTTTCCGGTGCAGATATGGTATTCATAACCGCAGGCATGGGTGGTGGTACGGGTACTGGTGCCGCGCCGATAGTGGCTGAAATTGCTCGTGAAATGGATATTCTGACCGTCGCTGTGGTTACCCGACCTTTCAATTTTGAAAAGCGGGTGGAGGTTGCGGATAACGGTATTCGCGAGTTGTCTCAACACGTTGACTCGTTGATTACTATCCCCAATGAAAAGCTGTTGGCCGTTTTGGGTGAGCGAACCAGTATGCTGGACGCGTTCAGTGCAGCGAATGATGTTCTGCTGGGTGCTGTGCAGGGTATTGCGGATCTGATTATTCGTCCCGGTATGATCAACGTGGATTTTGCAGACGTCCGCACGGTCATGTCTGAGATGGGTATGGCCATGATGGGAACCGGTCGAGCTTCCGGGGATAATCGTGCAAGAGATGCGGCGGAAGCTGCGATTCGCTCGCCTCTGCTTGAAGATGTTGATCTGCATGGCGCTCGCGGTATTCTGGTTAATGTTACTGCCGGTCCGGATCTGAATATCGGCGAGTTCACGGATGTGGGTAGTATTGTTGAGGACTTTGCATCCTCCGGTGCAACTGTAGTTGTCGGCACCGTGATTGACCCAAGCATGGGTGAAGAGCTTAAAGTGACCGTTGTAGCGACGGGCCTGGGTGAAGCTGATGCGCCCAGCGTAGTCATTGATAATACGGTTGCCCCAGCGGCGCTGGACGGTGAGCTGAATTACGATGATTTTGAGCGACCTGCTTATTCTCGTCATCAGGGCGCAACTGCACGCGATCAGCGGACTGAAACTCAGGACAGCCAGAGTATGGATTACCTGGATATCCCCGCATTTTTGCGGCGCCAGGCGGACTGAGCGTCATTCTCGTTTCTCCAGCTGAAAAGGGTGCGACGACGTCAAAGTGACGTCCTCGCACACCTTTTCAAGTTTTGCGTTCACGTCGCGTTCAGTCTTGTGTCATATGATACAAAATGAAACAAAAAGTGAGGATTGGTGCGTAGAGTGACCACCCATAGGTTGATACTATGCGCGCCGTTATGTCTGTGACAAATTCATTACAACAGCGCACGCTGAACAATACGATCCGAGCTACAGGTGTTGGCTTGCATACCGGTGAAAAAGTGTATGTAACCCTCAAACCTGCCCCGGTTGACACGGGCATTGTGTTTATCCGCAGCGATCTTGATAGCCCGGTGCACCTCAAGGCTCACGCGTTGAATGTTGGCGCCACTACAATGGCTACATCCCTCACAGACGGTCAGCACGAAATATCGACAATCGAACATCTCATGTCCGCTTTTGCCGGGCTTGGGATCGATAATGCTTTTGTTGAAGTCAGTGCGCCAGAGTTGCCCATTATGGATGGCAGCGCTGCGCCGTTTGTGTTTCTGCTGCAGTCCGCAGGCATTGCCGAGCAGTCAGCAGCAAAGAAATTTGTGCGCATTCTCAAGCCCGTACGTGTTGAGCAGGGTGATGTTGTTGCCGAATTGAGCCCCTACGACGGGTTTCAACTCAACTACACTTTGAAATACGATCATCCGGTCTTCAAGAAACATGAACATACCGTGTGCGTAGATTTTTCCAGTATGGCTTATGTAAAAGAGGTCAGCCGGGCCAGAACGTTTGGCTTTCTGGCGGACTATGAAAAATTGCGGGCGATGAATCTGGCCAAAGGCGGCAGTCTGGACAATGCAGTAGTCGTAGACGATTACCGGATATTGAACGAAGAAGGGTTACGCCTCGAAGATGAGTTTGTGAAACACAAAATTCTCGATGCCATCGGAGATTTGTATCTTCTTGGTCACAGCCTGATTGGCCGGTTTAACGGGCACAAGTCTGGCCATGGCCCTAATAACGCCTTATTGCGCAAGTTACTTGCAACTGAAGATGCCTACGATATCGTGACGTTTGATGACGTAGCCAATGCACCTATCGCCTACATGAAACCACTGCTGGCGAGCGCCTAGTACCGCGACTTTGGTGTGACCTTTCCGTTGCTTGAGAGGTTTATGTATGCGGCGCTGTTCGCATTAAATTCACGTAGAACAAGCCATAATCAGGTGCTGGAATTGGCCACTGTGACTTTCAGCGCAGTGACTTGTTTGAAGCTGGCCAGAGTCTGTAACTGCGGTAGCAGATCAGGCATTAGAAATCGCAGGCGCGTGGCAGCCGCGGCACTACGACATAAAACGTAGGCCGTCGGACCGCGAATATCGGTGATACCTACCTCGTGTTTTAGAGGTGCGTCGATAAAAGCCCTGAATTCTGCTGTCCATTGCTTCTGGTTGGAAGATGTTTTCAGCAGACGTTGTAACGGAGTAAATCGGCTGTGGCTTTCATTAAGCAGATCATCTATTTTATGTGTGGACACAGCGATGAGGTTCCCTGTTCGGTCGGACACGCCGATCAGTATCGCATTATAAAAACATTAATCTACAGGCTTATGCCTGCAGATCTTTACCTCCAGACAAAGCAAATGTTCTCATGAAGATTATTGTGCTCCGGGACAAGGGGTCACATCTCTCAGTTCGGTTCAGCCGTCGTCGCCTTGCGGTTGTTGCAACTGCGATGGCAACGCTGTGTATATCTGCCGTGATCTGGGTCAGCCTGAATATTCAACCGAATGAAGTTGACTCACAGGTTGTCGCGCAGTGGCGTGCAAAACTCGACAGCCAGCGCGAAGCGATGCAGATCATCGAACAGAAAAGTCTGGCTCAGAGCGCGGCGGTTGGTCGTCAATTGGCGCAGATGCAGGCTCGTCTGCTGCGCATGGAGGCGATTGGCGCCCATATGGCTGAAGCAGCGGATTTGCAGGACGGCGAATTTGATTTCAGTGCACTGCCGGCTCAGGGTGGTCCTGTTGAAGGCGGCCAAACGGCTCTGCAGTTTGACGACCTCGCGGTAGAGCTAGATAGACTGTCGTCAGCAATCAAACGACGCGAGTTCGAGCTCGATGTGCTTGATGATGTGTTGGTCAATGAAGAAATCCAGACCACGTCGGTGGTCCAGGGACGCCCTGTAAAGTGGGGATGGTTATCTTCTCAGTTTGGACAGCGTGTCGACCCCATCACCGGTAAAACTGCGTGGCATTCAGGTGTCGATTTTGCAGGTAAAGATGGATCTGATGTGATTGCAGTCGCCAGCGGCGTTGTCACTTATGCAGGC
>CBDUMB010000159.1:0-7220 GCA_965368205.1 uncultured Pseudomonadaceae bacterium
CTGTTCTATACCCGCGGTATTGTAGTGCCCTGGTTGGGTGGTGAGGGTGCAAAAGGCATTGTAGGTGATTACCTCTGGCCTGAATTTGATGCGACCTGGCCAGTCATGAGCAACCCTGATGCTACAGCGTTCCCGGGGCCTGGTCAGAATATGCAGGCACCGTCTGTTTCCAGCTGGTATGCCTATCTGCCCTTCTGGAACACAGCAATTCTTTTATTTTCCAGTGTCACCATTCACTGGGCACACTCTGCAATAAAAGCCAACAATCGCAAAAAGCTGATTGGCTGGCTTGGCTTTACGGTACTTCTGGGCATCATTTTTGTTGGCCTGCAGATCGAAGAATACGTGATTGCCTACACCGAGATGGGCCTGACGCTGGCCAGTGGCATCTACGGTTCAACCTTTTTCCTTCTGACTGGCTTCCACGGTTTCCACGTCACGCTGGGTACAATCATTCTCATTGTGCAGCTGTATCGTGCAATTAGAGGACACTTCAATTCACAAGACTGTTTTGGTTTTGAAGCGGCTAGCTGGTACTGGCACTTTGTTGACGTGGTGTGGGTCGGCTTATTTATCTTCGTCTACGTTTTATAAGGGCGTAGTACTTAAAAGAAGATCGTTAAAGGGGGCTGTATTGCCCCCTTTATTGTCTCAGCTGCGCAAACAGGCGTTAGTCGACTTGCGCATCTGCTTCACTCTTTTCTTCCAGCAGTTGCTGCGTTGCGTTATGCCACGGCGCGTTGGTGCCGATACGCAACTGGCCGGTATAGAAGCCGTAAAATATTGTTAACAGCAGCGCGCCAGCCAGGGTGATGCGTACACCCAGTGCGTAAAGTGTCCGTTTTGAATCGGAGCGGCCCGTATCTTTAAACAGAAATACCAACCCGGAGAACAAGCTGATGACAACGCCAATCAGCAGAACAACGATAATGACTTTCAGCAAAGCAGTCGCCTTTAAAAATGAGCGCGCACTTTAAACCATTGTGTGTGAAGGGTTAAGCAAGTGAAACATTTTGCTCCGGGCTGGCGCATGACCCTGTTTGTCGTAATCCTGCTGCCGACAGTGCTAACCCTGGGTGCCTGGCAGCTATCCCGGGGTGCAGAAAAGCGCGCGCTGGAAAGTGACTATTTGGATCGTCTGACAAGCTTGCCCGTACGAGCTGCAGAATTTGATCCCAACGTGCGCTTTCAAAGGGTAAAATTATCGGGCGAATTACAGCCACAGGTTTTTCTGGTCGACAACCAGGTTCTCAATGGCAAAACCGGTTACTGGGTACTGCAGTTATTTATCGACACCCAGGGCAGGCGGTTTATTGTGAATCGCGGGTTTCTTGCGGCGCAAGCCAGGCGTGACCAGCTACCCGAGGTACCTTTGTTGCCCGGTCGAGTAGAACTGCTGGGTGTTGCGTGGCCCTATACGGGTCTGATTCCAGTATTAGACGATGATCCATGGTCGGACACCTGGCCTAAGCGTGTGCAGCGCCTGGATATAAAACGAATGGCTCAGGTGTTGTCAGCGGAGCCGGTAGAGGTTCGACTGGAACCTGGACAAGCCGGCGTGCTTCAAGCCGCGCCTTTTGCCCAGGTCCTCAGTGATGCTAAACACAGGGGCTACGCGGCGACCTGGTTTGGTCTGGCCATTACGCTGTTGGTTGGCTATGTGTTTCTGGGCATCAGGAATGCCAGAGAAAATGATAATTAAAGGTAAGTGTTCATGAGTGAAACCTCGAACGATTCAGGATCCGCCCAGGCAGCAGCAGCGCAGCGGCGCAATCGACTGCAGCTGCTCGGCATTATGATGATCGGCTTTTTAACCCTGGGTGGCTCCTATCTGATGTTCTACCTGGCGCAGGACTCCGACGGCTGGGGTACCACTAACAACGGCACGTTTGTGCAGCCGGTCATCACGACAACGGAGCTGGGCTGGCAGGTAGAAGGTAATACCCGACGCTGGTGGTTATGGGTGGTGAGCCCCGACTGCACTGCAGATTGCCAACAAACGGTGCAGCATATGCAGGCACTGCATATCCTGTTGAATCGGGAGATGGACCGGGTGCGTCGTGGTTACACCGCAATCGGTGTAACGGAACAAACCCGCCCACAGTGGATGACCCCGTTTCCGGAACTGGCAATGATAGATATTGCAGATGCGTCACCTCTGACCGAGGGCGTCTACATTGTCGACCCCAATGGCAATCTGGTTTTCCACTACAGCATGGACACCAACCCCAAACTGGTGCTCCAGGACCTCAAGAAGTTATTAAAGGTATCTCACATTGGTTAGTCAGCGCGTTCTTAATTTGAATCGACTCGGCCTGGTGCTGGTTGTTTTTGTTGTCGTTTTAGGGGCCTTCACCCGTCTGGTGGATGCGGGGCTGGGCTGCCCGGATTGGCCGGGTTGTTATGGTCATCTGAAGTGGCCTGATACTGCCGAAGAAGTGGAGCGAGCTGAAATGCTGTTTCCGGAAGCTCCGGTAGATCATGCTAAAACCTGGCCTGAGATGGTGCACCGCTACTTTGCCGGTGCGCTGTTACTGGTGGTATTGGCTCTCACCGTGATTGCCTGGCGGGATAATCCGCCTAATAAAATCCGCGAGATCAGCACCGCGCTGCTGGTCCTGATTATTTGCCAGGCTGCGTTCGGGGCCTGGACGGTGACCTTAAAACTCTGGCCCCAGGTGGTGACCGCCCACTTGATGGGCGGTTTTGCGACTTTCAGTCTGTTGTGGGTACTGTACCTGCGCCAGGGAGGTGGCCGCCTGCTCTGGCTGGCGCAGGCCCAACGTTTGAATTTGAAGCGGCATGCGCAGGTGGCGCTGGGGCTGGTGGTTGCGCAGATTGTGCTGGGGGGCTGGGTTGCGTCGAACTATGCTGCGCTGGCCTGTGCTGATTTCCCGACCTGTTACGGCAGCTATACGCCGACCATGGATTTCGCTGCCGGATTCAATTTTTTTCAGCATGTTGGCCCGAACTACCTTGGCGGCCTGCTGGATAATGAAGCGCGCATCGCTATACATTGGACCCATCGCCTGGGTGCGCTGGTGGTGATGGTGGCTGTTGCCGCTTTGGCCTTTCGCCTCTGGTCTGCAAATCGTTTTTTAGCGACATTGACCTTCACGCTGCTGGCCTTCCAGCTGGGTCTGGGCATCCTCAATGTCGTGTGGAGTCTGCCGTTGGGTATCGCTACCGCGCATAATGCCTTTGGTGCGCTCTTGCTGTTAGCTATGGTTACAGTAAACTTTGCGCCCGCTGCCGACGCCGCCAATATGCAGGCGCGGAAATAACTGTAAGAGACATAACTATGAGTGAAGCCATCACCAACGCCGCCGGCTGGCGAGACTATCTCGAAATGACCAAACCTCGCGTGGTGCTGCTCATGCTGCTGTGTGCCCTGGTGGGTATGTTTCTGGCAACACCAGGCAGTGTGCCGCTGGACACATTGGTTCTGGGTCTCACAGGTATTGGCCTGGTTGCAGGTTCTGCAGCGGTGGTGAACCATATTGCGGACGCGCACATAGATGCGCGCATGGCGCGTACCCAGAGTCGGCCGCAGGCTACAGGCCGTTTGAGTGCGACCCAGGGTATTGTCTTTTCCGCAGTAATTGGTCTGGCCGGTATGGCGATTCTGTTTTTTGGTGTGAATCCGCTGACTGCCTGGCTTAACCTCGCATCCTGGGTAGGTTACGGCCTGATCTATACCTTCTGGCTGAAGCGCGCGACACCGCAGAATATAGTGATTGGTGGTTTGTTTGGTGCGGCGCCGCCGTTGTTTGGCTGGACCGCGGTTACCAACAGCATCGATCCAGGTGGCCTGCTGCTGGTGCTGATTATTTTTGCCTGGACGCCACCGCATTTCTGGGCGTTGGCGCTGGAACGTAAAGAGGAATATGCCAAGGTTGGTGTGCCTATGTTGCCGGTGACCCATGGCGAGTCCTACACACGTCTGCACATTCTTCTGTATACCATCATCCTGATTATCTCGACCATGTTGCCTTTTGTTATCGGTATGGCCGGGTTGCTCTATCTGGCTGGTGCGTTAGCGCTGGGTGCGGGTTTTCTGTATTGGGCAATTGTGTTGCTTCGTGACACCAACCCCCGCGCACCAATGGAAACTTTTCGTTATTCCATTGTCTATTTAGGGCTGCTGTTTGGATTCCTGCTGGCCGACCACTATCTGTTTACCCTGAGTCTGCAGCCAGCGCCGGTATACGAATTCCAGCAGATATCCGCCTGATACGCAGTTGATCAGGCTTGGCAAAAGTCTGGCTAAATCAGATCCGATGAAAGAGTAGGAAGCAAAATGTCTGCAGTTGGTCGTACCGTACTTTTGTGTGGTGTATTCATTACCCTGGTCGTCAGCATGTTTGTTTACAGCACGCTGCAGACCCCCCAGCTCAGTGATGATGAGCTGCGCGAGCAGGGCGTGTTTCTGATGCCTCGGCCACGAGATATTGCACCTTTTGCGCTCCAGGACCATCTGGGTCAGGTATTCGATAATTCGCGATTGCTGGACCAGTGGACCTTTGTATTTTTCGGCTTTACCCACTGTCCTGATATCTGCCCTACTTCAATGTCTGAACTGGGGCAGGTGGACACCCAGCTACGCCAGGCTGGCGGCGAGCTTGAAGCTGGATTTCAGGGCGTACTGGTGACGGTTGATCCAGAGCGGGATACACCCGAGATTCTGGGTCAATATGCCACTGCCTTCTCCCCGCGTTTTCTAGGTGTCTGGGGAGAGCGGGCGCCCATAGCTGAATTTGCCCAGCAGGTAAATGCTGTGTTTGCCAAAATGCCCGCAGAAGACGGCGGCTATACCATGGACCATACCGGCAACATCATCATTATCAACCCGCGCGGACACTATCATGGGTTCATAAAGTTGCCGCATGAAGCTGAGACTATTAGGCTTGCCTATCAATCTCTAGCTGCTCGGTTTTAACACCGGGCCTACCGCTCGAATTAACAAGGAGCGTTATGCGCGTTGATCCTGACCCCCAGCGGTCAGAAGAAACGGTGACCGCAGATGATCTGCAGAACCGTTATCATCAGGTACGCCAGCAGTCGATCGCGCTGTGCGAGCCCCTGGCCATTGAAGACTTCGGCGTGCAGCCGATGGATGATGCGAGTCCGCCGAAATGGCATCTGGCACATACCGCGTGGTTCTTTGAAACCTTCATCCTGAAACAGCAGGTGCCTGGTTATCAGGCATTTCATCCTCAATTCGAATATCTGTTTAATTCCTACTACAACGGAGTAGGACAGCCGTATCCGCGACCGGCACGAGGGTTGCTTTCCCGGCCAACCGTTGCCCAGGTCATGGAATATCGCGACCACGTGGATCAGCATATGGACCTGTTGCTCAAGGCGGGTGTTGATGATGACATCGCCGCTCAAGTGGTGCTGGGTCTACATCATGAGCAGCAGCATCAGGAACTGATGTTAACGGATATCAAATACAACTTTGGCCATAATCCGCTGCTGCCCAGTTATCGTGAGCGCAGCCCGGTTGAGTCTGCGCCGCTTTCAGGTTCACCAACGGCATCCTCTTATACCGAATATGAAGGTGGCATTGTCGAGATTGGTGCGGGTAATGGTTTTGCGTTCGACAATGAAACACCGCGTCACCGTGTCCTGCTGCAGACATTCCAACTGGCCGATCGCCTGGTAACCAACGGCGAGTATCTATCTTTTGTGGAAGACCGCGGTTATGCGCGTCCAGAGCTCTGGCTGTCGGAAGGTTGGTCTGCGGTGCAGGCACAGGGATGGCAAGCCCCCCTCTACTGGCAACGGCGCGATGGCGTCTGGCATGAATATCGTTTGGATGGTTGTCATGAGCTTGTGCTGCATATGCCGGTGACCCATGTGTCAGGGCATGAAGCGTTTGCCTTTGCCCAATGGGCGCAGGCTCGGCTGCCAACTGAATTTGAGTGGGAGCACGCTGCAAGCAGCGCAGCTGTTGACGGTCATTTTGTTGAAGCGCAGTACTTTCATCCCCAGGCCGCTGCAGAGCAGGATGGCGTTCAGCAGTTGTATGGTGATGTCTGGCAGTGGACCGCCAGTAGTTATGCGCCCTACCCCGGATACCACCCGTTACCCGGCGCTTTAGGGGAATACAATGGTAAGTTCATGAGCAGCCAGCTGGTTTTGCGTGGCGCGTCCTGCGCAACACCCAGGTCGCACGCGCGGCTGAGCTATCGCAACTTCTTTTATCCACCGGACAGGTGGCAGTTTACTGGGATACGGTTAGCAAAAAATGTCGAGTAAAGGATCGTATGCGTTTCTGGATAACAAGCCAGCGCAACAGGAAATGGCCAGGGAAATACTGGCGGGGTTGAAAGCGCAGCCAAAAACGTTATCACCAAAGTATTTTTATGATGCACAAGGCTCGGCGTTGTTTGATCGCATCACAGAACTCGATGAGTACTATCTGACCCGTACAGAAATGGCGCTGTTTGATGCGCATCTGGACGACATAGCTGAACATCTCGGTGGCAACGTCTGCCTGAGTGAGTATGGCAGTGGCAGCTCTGTCAAAATCCGTAAACTCCTGCAGGCAGTGACACCGGCAGCCTATGTGCCGGTAGATATATCTGATGAACACCTGCAGGCCAATGCCCAGGCGTTGCATGAAGATTTCCCGGCGCTGAACGTTTTACCAGTTTGTGCCGACTTTACCCAGCGCTTTGAGCTGCCTGATGCAGTTGCAGATATGACCAAAGTCGGGTTTTTCCCCGGCTCCAGCATTGGCAATTTTGATCCTCAAGGTGCGCAGAATTTTCTCCAGAATGTTCACGCAACAGTGGGTTCCGGTGGGGCTCTGCTGGTTGGTGTGGATCGAAAGAAATCTGTTAGCGTGCTGGAGCAGGCTTACAATGATAAACAGGGCGTGACGGCAGCTTTCAATTTAAATGCCCTGTCTCATATCAACAAGGAGCTGGACGCCAATTTTCAGCCCCAACAATTTTCCCATGTGGCAAGCTACAACCCGAAACTGGGCTGTATACAGATGTTTTTACGCAGTGAAGTAGAGCAGCAGGTAAATATTGCCGGCGAAATCATCAGCTTTTCCAAGGCAGAAAAACTGCACACGGAAAATTCTTATAAATATGATCCGGATGAATTCCTGGCGTTAGCAGACAGCGCCGGATTCAGCTCGCTGGCTCAATTCAGTGACAGCAAGCAGTATTTCACACTCTATCTGCTACAGGCCCGATAGCACA
>CBDUMB010000160.1:0-7192 GCA_965368205.1 uncultured Pseudomonadaceae bacterium
CACCAGTAACAGATAAACCATAAAGTAGAAGTGTTCTGGTTATTAACCTAGTCAGTATGTCCCAAGCCAGCGTCAATGGCCAAGATTCTGCTTATAAAAAGGCTGGAGCCGCAGATTAACTTGGCCAGGTCATCTTATGAGCCCGTTGTTTGACCGATTAAATCGGTGCGTTCACAGTTTGCATAGGGTTGCGTATAGTCACGGTGTTTGTGGGAGAAACTAAGTGAAAGATTGGGCTGTTGGTGGTGTCAGTATTGCTGCGGCGTTGGCTGTGGCCGGATTGATCGCGTGGATGGCAGGCCCCTACAGTGTTACCGTCGGTGGCTGGTCTGTTTTTGTGCTGTGCGCAATGTTTGCCTTCGGCGTGCAGTGGATAGTTTTTGTGCACGCCTGGCTGACTAAAACCGAAGTTTACTACGACCTTACCGGCAGTATTACCTATGTCGTGATGGTCGGTTCGGCAGTCTTTTTAAGTGGCACGAATGATATACGCAGTCTGCTTATTGCGGGGTTCATCTGTGTCTGGGCTCTGCGCTTAGGACCGTTTCTTTACCGGCGTATAAAGAAAGCGGGTGAAGATCGACGCTTTCGCAAACTTAAAACCTCGTTTCCCATGTTTCTCATGACCTGGACCTTGCAGGGCACCTGGGTATTCATCACAGCGTGTTGCGCTCTGGCGGCGATTACTTCAGTGAATCAATTGCCCTTAGCCGAACCTTTTTACATCGGCGTTGTTCTATGGCTGGTTGGCTTCTTGATAGAAGTGATTGCGGATCAACAGAAATCCGCTTTTCGAGCGGAACCCGCCAACAGCACCCGTTTTATCTCAACGGGTTTATGGGCATGGTCGAGACACCCGAATTATTTTGGTGAAATTCTGCTGTGGCTGGGTATTACGCTGATGGCTTTTCCAGTGCTGCAGGGTGGTCAGTTGATTACGCTGATATCACCTATATTTGTCTTTGTTCTATTGAATTACATCAGCGGCGTACGCATGCTTGAAGCCCGAGCGCATCGGCTCTGGGGCGATGAGCCGGAATACCAGGCTTATAAACGCCACACGCCAGCGCTGATGATGTGGCCACCTAAAAAAAAGTGAGCGACTGACAACTGGCATGAACTGGGTTGATCAGTACATACCGTCGACGCTGCGAGAGGATGCAGAGCAGTGGCGGCGTGCCGCCGTTACAATATATGCCACGATCCTTGGCTGTATTGCTTCCCTGCTGTTTTTTCTGAGTGTTGCTGTCGCAGACGGATATGCCGGCGCTTGGCTCGGCCTATTCTGGGTCCTCCCGATTGCACTGACTTATCCGG
Organism: uncultured Pseudomonadaceae bacterium; assembly: GCA_965368205.1. Taxonomy (GTDB): domain Bacteria; phylum Pseudomonadota; class Gammaproteobacteria; order Pseudomonadales; family Azotimanducaceae; genus UBA4421. The sequence continues at coordinate 1,318 of CBDUMB010000160.1, forward strand.
TTATGCGAGTCACAGGTTCAGTGAATCTGGCCGGGCAATACTTCCTCTTTGCTGTGGCGGTGGGCGTCACGCTCGCCTGCGCCCTGCACGGCGGCCATTTTGTGGTTGGCTATCTTGGTCTTGCCATGGCGTCAGCGCATCTGCTGGGATTTCGGGGGGCGCTGTTATGGACTCTGATATCCGCCGGCATGGTGCTGCTTGCGCCGCAATACCTGGTTTCATCACAGCCAATAGCATCCAGTTTTAATCATGCGGTAGTTGCGATGATCATTGTTGTCGGTCTGGTCGCGGCAATCGTGGAGCACTTGCGTCATGAAGCTGTGGCTGAAGCCGCGAAGGCTGTAGATGAACTCGAAAAAGAGCGCGCCCGCATGCGAACAGTGGTTGAAAGCCTGACGCCTGGGCTGATAGACGTTGAAGATGGTCGAATCACCTATATTGCGCCTGGTGTACGTGAAGTCTCCGGTCACGAGCCTGAAGAAGTGATAGGTAAGGACATCCGCAGTTTTGTGCACCCGGATGATATCAGCCGTTCAATGACCTGGTTGGCAACCGCCATGCCCGGTGATCATGTCGAAATGCGGCTGCGTCACAAAGACGGTCATTGGGTCTGGATGAAGGTGCATCTGATCCCCATGGACGGCGGGGATGAAGGCAATCGGCTGCGCCTTGCCGGATATGATGTTTCTGCAGAGCGTGACTCACGCGAACAACAGATGCGCGCGCAACGTCTGCAGGGTGTGGGTGTGTTGGCAGCAGGTGTCGCCCATGATTTTAATAATCTGCTGACGGTCATTACCGGCTTCGCCGAGTTGATGCCTGACAATGAAGCTAAGGAGAATATTCTTAAAGCGTCAGACGAAGCGGCGCAGCTTGTGCAGAAGCTGATGGCGTTTGGCAAAAGCAGCCCCGTAGAAGGCGGTGGCGCTGACCTTGATAAGATCCTCACTGCTTCAGAGCCTGTGTTGCGGAGCTTGTTAGCTTCGGTGGGTAAACTGCATGTGAATGCAGATGTCGCAGATCTGCGGGTGCCGATTTCTGCCAGCCAGATCAATCAGATTCTGTTGAACCTGGTGACCAACGCAAAAGAGGCACTGTCCGCGGAAGGTAATGTCTGGATTGATCTTGAGGTACTGAATCTTGATCTGCCGCGAGGCGAGCTGGCGGCGGGATCTTATGCTCAGCTTACCGTGGCGGATGATGGCGCCGGTATGGAGGCCTATACCCGGGAGCATGCGTTCGATCCGTTTTATACAACCAAGGCGGACCGTTCTGGAACGGGTTTGGGTTTAGCCAGTGTCTATGGATTGGTAGGGCACGCCGGAGGTGAGGTAGACGTTAAATCAGAACCGGGTAAAGGCACGGCTGTGACTCTGGTGTTGCCGCTGCAGCAGGCTGAAGAGGCCATCACGGCGCCCGCTACTGGCGTGCACCACAGTATTGGCCAGGGTCGGATACTCATTGTTGAAGATGACGGGCTGATCGCGGACCTGATTGCGCGGAGTCTGGTGCAGGCCGGTTACAGCGTGACGATAAAACATGATGTTGAAAGCGCCTGGCAGCAGCTGCGCACGGATGTGCCAGATCTGTTAATCACAGACATCATGATGCCGGATGGACGGGGTACGGATCTGGCGAAACGCTGGTACCAGGCCGAGCAGAGTGACGTGCTGCCGATGTTGTTCATTTCCGGGTATTCAGATCAGGAGATTGGTGATTGGAAGGATGCCCGTGGCCCGGTGAAGTTTCTGGCTAAACCCTTTCGTACCAAAGAACTGCTCGATCGGGTGGGTGAGTTAATACAACAGCCGGCAGCTGCAGCCCCGCTCAGGCAGCTGGATGGCCATTCATAGACTTTCCTGCAGGGTATTAGATTCCCAACGCTGAGCCATGCGCTGCAGCCACCGTCCGGTTGCCGCGAGCTGATGTGCCTCCACAGCAAAACGTATCTGCTTGCGATGGCGTGCTCGACTGACCAGACCGGCCTGCTCTAACAGCTGCAGGTGTTTCACAATGGCCTGGCGGCTGATGTCCAGGTTGACTGCAAGGGTCGAAGCACTGATTGGCCCTTGCTCTGCGATGATCTCTAACAGGTGGCGGCGGGTGGCATCTGCCAGTGCGGAAAAAACCTGGTCGACGGCAACACCCGGCATGTCTATTCCTGTAATGCAACTTGAGAGTTGCATTATAAGCGAGTGATTGTCTCTGTCCAGGTCTGTCATATGCTTTCGAACAGCAGCTCCAGGCGTCCCTCACGGAGCAGAGTGCCGCGTGCTATTTTCAATGAAAGTAAGTGTTCACTTAGCTTCTGCTGCGAGTGGGGTATGTACTTTGGTTGACTGGGAACCGTCGTCGAAATCAAAGTGTCAACGTCGGCGATGCCGTACACACTCACATCTTCCGGCCTGCCGCCGTGCAGTGCGCCAAATCCGTAACCGCGACTATTGCTGTGCAGCAGAGGTTGCAGTACGTGTGAAAGTGCGTCGATGGTCTTCAAGTCGATGAAGTGTAGATAGTCCCAGAAAAGACAGATATCTATCTGTGCGCCAGCTGGAATGGATAATTGCCGCTGGATAAAACCGGCAAGCGTCTCAAGGTTGGCATCCATGTCATTTGCAGCGATGGCCGGATTATCAGTGAGATCAGCAAAATAGACTTTGCTTTTGAAGCGGGTGAGAAATTCAACCGTGCTGGCATTGCCCGGACCAAGGTCCAGCACGGTGATACGGTCGCCAGGTTCATAGCCACGCAGCAACTCGGGTAGCAGGCGGCTGGTGGTGCGCACCTGCGCAGCGGTGGGTGTTCGGCTAGCTGCCCGACTCACCTACTGCCTTGTCTCGAGGTGCACCTGTTGGTGCTGATTTTGCGCTGGCTGCGGGTTTAGCTGATGCAGCTGCGCTGTCGCTGCCTGGGTCCATGTCGATGCTGCCTTTGAATTTGGCGCCATCTTCCAGTGTGACCCTTGGTGCAACTATGTTGCCTTGTACGCGGCCACTTTTAGAAATCACTACTTTTTCGGAGCCACTGATGTCGCCCGTGACCTGCCCATCAACCTTGACGGTTTTGGCATCCAGGTTAGCGACCACCTGGCCGGATTCTCCAATTGTCAGATCGTTCTGCGGTAGATCCACAGATCCATCGACGGTGCCTTCAATCACCAGGTTTTCATTACCTGAAATGCTGCCTTTGACCTTGATGGTTTTACCAATCACCGCGGTGCTGCGCGGACTGAAACTTTTTTCACTGGGTGATGTTGTTACAGGGCTGCTTGTGGCAGGGCTTTCCGGCTCCGTTGAGTCTTTGCGTTTGTCGAACATGTCATAACCTCTTTGTATTGAGTGGACGCTTACAGATGCTAGACCGTAGCGGGACTATAGATCAGGAAGTAGATCAACAAAACGGCAATTTACTGTCTCAACAGTTGCGCTGAGACGTCAAATATCAGGTTGGTTTGATACTTAACGTGGCCATGGAGGTTGGCATCAGCTGATTTAAAGGCGTGGCTTCGTTGTCCCAGCGGTCTTCATAGAACCCCTTGAGCAAAAAACCGGCGTCCAGTTGACCGCCAATCTGCTCATCAAGGCTATGGCTGAACTCAACAGCGCCACCTGCCAGCATTCTGGTTTCGATCTGCGCCGGGCTTAAATGATCCGGGTCGTTATACGGCAGCTCAAATTTGGCAATGAATTCAGCACCACGTTCGATGTCCTCGTGGTCGAACAGGAAAAAGCAGGGGTTCATGAAACCGGCCAGCAGACGACCGCCAGGTTTCAGTACGCGGTAACACTCACGCCACACAGGGGTCACGTCAGGTACAAATACGTTCGATACAGGGTGAAAGATCAGATCAAAGCTGGCGTCCTGAAAACGGCTCAGGTCTGCCATATCTCCCTGTTCCAGGGTGATGTTAAGGCTTTCCCGTTCTGCAACCTGAGCATCTTTATCAAGCTGCGCATCAGAATTGTCGAAGCTGGTCACAAGTGCGCCTGCCGCGGCCAGAACCGGCACCTGCTGGCCGCCTCCTGAGGCAAGCGCCAGCAAGCGGCAATCGCTCACATCACCGAACCACTGTGCAGGGACGGCTTTGGTTGGTGTCAGAATGACAGACCACTGGCCCATGCGGGCTGCGGCGATAGTCTGCGCATCGACAGGCTGGACCCAGGGGCTTTTGCCCTGCTTTGCCTGGTTGTTCCAGGCTTGCCGATTGATGGTCAGGATATCGTCCATACTATTCGTTCCGCGCCGTGTTGCCGCCAGGCACACTCAGTGTTTTTACATTGGCGGCAAACAGTGCCAGGGCAATGAGCGTGAGTGTGCCGGCTAACAGAAAGGCTATGCCCGGAAAGTAAACAACAGGATCTGCGCCCGTGAACAGAGCAAAACTCTGTGTCATCAGCAGCGGCCCGATGATAGCGCCAAAACTACCGACGCTGGCATTGATGCCCTGCAATTCACCCTGTTCATTCTGCGGCACCTGGTTCGACATGATACCGGCGACGGCAGGACCGGCAAGACCTGCAAAAGCCGACATGAAACACCATAAAAGCACGGTGATTGAATTATTTGCCAGCGCAATGCCGATGAAGGCGGCGGCCGCGGCACTGAAGCCGGCAAAAGCCGTAATCACAGGCCCCCACCTGGGAATAACCAGGCGAATCACATAGCCCTGCATGACCGCCATTAATACGCCAACAAGCCCCATGGATAGACCGACATCAAGTGGCGACCAGGAAAATTTTTCGATGGTGTAGAAACTCCAGTTGGAGGGGTAAACGTGATGTCCGATGTTGTAGATGAACATCACAGTGACCAGGCCAATCAGGATCGGGTAGCGTCGTAGTTGTCCGATCATGCCCAGTGGGTTGGCACGCCGCCAGCTGAAGGCGCGCCTCGCGCTTTCGGGCAGGGTTTCTTTCAATGCAAAGTAGCCATACACGGTGTTCATTGCGCCCAGGCCAGCCGCCGCAAAAAACGGCGCGCGTACGTGCCATTCGCCCAACAATCCACCTATGGTGGGGCCAACAATAAAACCCAGCCCAAATGCCATGCCCATCAGGCCAAAGTTCTGCGCGCGCTCATCCGGGGGTGAAACATCCGCAATCAGGGCATTGGCGGTGGCGTGGGTGGCGGCTGTAATACCCGTGATCATGCGGCCGAGAAACAGTACCCACAGCGTTGTGGCAAGCCCGGCAATGAGATAGTTGAGACTGAAAAACGCCAGTGAAACCAACAACACTTTGCGACGCCCGTAGCGATCGCTGAGGTTGCCTAACACAGGCGCAAACAGGAACTGTAAGGCTGCGTAACTCGCCACCAGGTAGCCGGCCAGAGAAGATACTTCAGCCAGCGTACCACCGGTAAGCTGCATCAGAAACTCGGGCAACACCGGCATCAGAATGCCAAAACCCACCGTATCCAGGAATACGGTAACGGTAACAAAGGTCAGCACATGTCGTTTCTGGTCCATTGGTCGCTTGCTCCCCTAAGTGCCTCGACCGCTGCCACTCGCAGCTGCTTGTTGCATCATTGCCAGGGTTTGGTCAGCATCGCCGACGTCTTCGATAAGACTTTTGAACGTTACCACTTTTTCCCGATAATTGATGATCGCAGGTAACACGGGCACGTTCGCCGCCTGGGCGATCAGTGCAAAGCCGCTGCGCCAGCGGGTGACAGCGCGCCGCGTGCCTTCAGGCGCAATACCGAGAATCAGTTTCGGGTTGTTTGCAAAGTGAGTGGCCATGTCTTCCACCACGCCGTTCTTGCGATCCCGGTCTACTGGAATGCCGCCGAAACCGCGGATGACATACCCGAGCGGGAATCGGAACAGCGAGCGCTTGGCCAGAAATGAGGCTTTTAAACCCAGGCTCCAGATCAC
>CBDUMB010000161.1:0-7185 GCA_965368205.1 uncultured Pseudomonadaceae bacterium
CTGCAACACCTGCGCCCACAAGAGCCTGATAGTTGTCAAACGCGCTGCCACTTGCGGGGTCAGTTGAAACATCCAGTGTTGATACTGCGTAGACGCGGTCTGCGATATCAATGCTGTAGAAATCCAGGGTCAGGCCTAATTCGCCGATGTCGGCCGTGAAGCCTAGCGTGAAATTGTCAGATGTTTCTGCTTTGAGGTCGCTTGCGCCCAGTGCTTGCGCAACACTACTGCCCGCTGGGAATAACCCCGTGGCAACTGGGAATCCGTTGGGTAGGCGTGTAGATACGTTAGTAGTACCTTGCTGACCTGGCGTTGGAGCACGGAAGCCAGTACCAATTGAGCTGCGAATGGCAAAATTGTCTGTCACCGTAAATCGTCCAGCCACTTTCCAAACAGTTTCAGTGCCGAAGTCAGAGTAGTCTTCATAGCGAATGGCGCTCTGCATGAACAGGCGATCGGTAATGTCCGCACTGACATCTACATACACTCCATAAGAATCGCGGGTGTATTCCTCGGAAAATTCAGGGGAATAACCAGGGAAACCATTCGAGCCAACGCCAACAACGCGGTACACCGGGTCAGACGCCGCGGTGCAATCCAATGATGAACCATTTCCAATAACCGCAAGGCCCGCTGCTGTAGCACTGCGCGACAATACATCCGCTTCGTCACTGCAGAACCCAAAAGGGTCCTGGCTCGCAAAAGGTCCGGGAATGTAAGACAGTTCCTGTCCCTGAATCACTTCGTAGGTCTCGTCCATAAATGTTGCCCCTACGGCTACGGTGACCGGACTTGCTAAACCAAGATCAAAATCCTGGTACACGTCGACCTGGAACTGAACCTCTTCGTTACTTAAGTCGCCGGGCTTAAACGATGTTGGTGTATCTGGACCCAGCGAGGGATTGATTGTGTTGTTGAGCGTATAAGATATCTCGTTGTAACCATAACGAAAGCTTGCGTCGTAGCCGGCACTTTCACCAAACGCGCCGCGAATACCAGCGACAAATGAATAGTCTTCTATTTCACCTTCGAACCTAGGCGTGAATCCGCCGGGAAAAATTTCCAGCGGGCTGTAAATGGAGCCATCTTCTAAGCGCAGGTTTTCGATCGTACCGTTGCCTGGATAACGATAAAAGAACCCACCGTCGCCTTCGCTGGCTGAATAGCTGCCAAAGCTGTACAGCTCTGCCGCACCATCACCCAGTTCGTAGCCTGCGTTGTAGAAAAATCGCAGGGCTTCGGAATTGGGTTGCCCCCAAGGCTGTACAAAATCTCCTTCTAGCGATGCTTGAGGAACCCCGGCGAGGAAAGTTGGGTCTTCAGTGAACGCCACATATCCTGCTTCGGGATTATAACGAGAGCTGTTCTGATTTAAGCAGAACCAGGATTCGCAGTATTGTTCCGCGCGTTCGCTGAATTCAGCATCCGCATATTCCCCCGATACGCTTAAAAAACCACGCTCGCCAATTTTAAAGCCAGCGTTGGCCTGGATGGTTGTTTGCAGCCCATCGCCTTCGAAATATTCGCCGGTATCAACGGTGAAACTGAATCCTTCATTGTTGTCTTTCAAGATGAAGTTGATGACGCCGGCAATGGCATCTGAACCATATTGAGCTGCTGCTCCATCGCGCAGAACTTCTATGGTTTTGATTGCTACCGCAGGAATTGTAGCGACGTCTGGTCCCTGGGTGCCGGAGCCCCCAATTGATACAAGTGAGGCTCGATGCCTGCGTTTGGAGTTAACCAACACAAGTGTTTTGTCAGAGGGTAAACCGCGCAAAGATCCCGGTCGGATAAAAGTGCTGCCATCACTGATGGGTTGGCGGCCAACGTTATACGATGGTACCAACGTTTGCAGAATATCGTGCGTATCACTGTGCGAGACCGATGCTATTTCCTCCTGCCCAAACACATCGATTGGCACAGCAGAATCCATAACTGTTCGCGGTTTTCCCCGCACACCTGTGACCACTACTTCTTCTATAGAAACCTCTTCTGATGCAGTGTCCTGCGCTACTGCAGACTGGGAAAAAAATCCTAACCCCAGAATAAGGAGACTGATCCTTGTGAATAAAGCTTTCCCTAAATACATAACGGGACTCCTGTTAGCTTGTTTGTTCAACCTATATAGGCATTTATTTTTTATCTGATGACTCCCTGACACCAAAACCTGGCACCGCATTCAACGTGTGCTCAGCGATGAATTTGCAAGGAGCGTGCCGACTTCTTTATGTGCTGGTGGGTGTCTTTCAGGTCTCCTTTTTGGTGCGCAGTCGTAAGGATATTTGGTGCGCTTGCACGCTTGCGGTGCCAATTTTTAGAGTCAGGTTCAAGAAAACGCCACTTGGAAAAATTTGCGCGTCGTTATGGGGCGCGTTGATAGAAGCGATGCCGAAGCACAACGTAGGGGGGAGGCCCTGTGTTTCGCACTCTGTCTGTGCACTTTTTGTGTCGAGTACTTTGTTTGGTGCGTGATCGTGTTCTAACGCCATATATTAGGCGCTTGCGAAAGCCGCCTTAACAAAATGCTAAAGGGTCAGAATACGATTTTGGGTTTGGCACGTTTCTTGGATCTTTATACGCTGAGAAGTTTCATTCTCTTTTAGGAGAGTTCAGCGCGTGCCAGATGCATTGACGATCGAATTAGTATGGCTGTTCTTTGCGCTGGGTGCCGCGGGAGCGATAGCGGGGATAACAGCAGGGCTGTTTGGAAATGGCGGAGGGTTTGTCGTAGTGCCGGCACTCGTTGGCGTGTTCTCTTTGTTCGATCAGGCAGAAGGGCAGTTGATGTACGTGGCTATAGGCACTTCTCTGGCTTCCATAGTGGTAGCTTCTGCCAGGTCTGTGCAATCACATCGAGTTCATGGCGCTGTGGATTTTTCAGTCTTGCGCTCCTGGTCCGTTTGGTTGGTTTTGGGGGTGGGCGTGGGTCTGCTTGTTGCGTCGGTAACCAATGGCGAGAATCTCTTTATAATTTTTGCTGTGGGCGTCCTGGGGTACTCTATTTACTTTTTGTTTCCCAATCTCTTTGCTGGAGCAACAAAATCGTTCTCGATGCCAACCGGGATTTTCCGTGCTGTGCTGGCTTCTTTTTTAGGTGGGTTCTCTGCCTTGCTCGGGATCGGTGGCGGAACAATAACGGTGATGACGATGGTGATGTGTAACCGACCTGTTCATCAGGCAGTTGCCACTGCGGCGGGTGTAGGTTTTATTATTGGTTTACCAGGCGCGATTGGTTTTTTGATTTTGGGCTGGCACGTCGATGATCTCCCGTTCGGGTCATTAGGATATATAAACCTGCCGGCATTATTGTCCATCTGCACTGCATCGGTTTTGACTGCACCTATAGGTGCAAGATGGGCGCACAGTCTTAATGAAGTCCGCCTGAAAAGACTTTTTGGTGGCTACCTGGTCATTGTTTCCGCTTCGATGTTTTACAAGTCATTGCAGGTACAAAGCGCATCAACTCTAGCGTTGGGATAAATGCTCTGGATTGTCCCGACAGTGACCAGTAGTCCTAGCTGCAGGTGCTTAGAAGGCTGCCATGAAGTCCTTGACCTCAGTTTGTGTGATGCAGCCGCATCTCCGCTGGCTCCGTGAATCGCAATAGCGGACTTTACCCTCGGGGCAGGCGTTTGGCGCTTTATAGGTCGACGCCATTTGGGCCTCCTGCTGGCTAGTACAAGCCGCTGTAAGTAAACAGACAGTCACAAGCAGGCTGTACCGGATGGTTATCATTGGTCTGAACATAAATTCCCCTCTCTCTGATTGAAGTCTAGGTGAGGAGAGGAGAATGTCAGCTAGTAATTCCCGAAGTACCGCACTTCACTCACCGTGAACCCTGACCATCATCAATTTTGATAAATGTGCCGGTCACAGCTTCAGAAGCGGGTGAAACGAGATAGAGCAGAGTACTGTCCATCTGCGCGGGATCGCAGATTCTTTTCCGGGGGAACATTTTGCTGATGTCACCCATGCGCTCCAGCATGCCATCCATCATCTCTGACGCGAATGCACCCGGGGCAATGGCATTCACATTGATGTTGTAGCGGGCCCACTCAACCGCGAGCGCTTCGGTCATTCTGATGATTCCGGCTTTGGTTATGGAATAAAGTGCAGCACCCTGGCCTGCATAGTTAAAAGCACCTACGGAAGAAATGTTCACCATGCGGCCCGGGAGCTCGGCAGCAATCAGGCGTCTGGCGACTTCGCAAGACAGCACATAGGGGCCACGCAGGTTGGTATCAAAGACATCGTCAATAAGTTGATTGTCCATTTTGTGTGCACGCTGAGCATCGGGAATACCGGCGTTGTTGACTAAAATGGTCACTGTCCCCAGGGCGGCCTCTGCCTGCTCAACACAGGCAACAATCGCATCGCTATCGCGCATATCTAAAGCAATGGGCTCGACCTCTGCGCCTGTGGCCCGTAACTCCTCAGCGAGGGCTTCCAGGCGCTCAACCCGACGGCCGGTGATGGCAACTTTTGCGCCGCAGCTGGCCAGCACCTGAGCAAATCTACGGCCAAGACCAGACGTGGTGCCAGTAACCAGTGCAACCTGACCAGATAGGTCCTGGCTGGTATTAGGGAGGGGATAATCTGTCATAGCACACCTGTTTTATTTGTTTGTGAAAGGTGGCAGTGTAGCAGCAGCAGTTGTCCCAGTTAAAAGGTTGAAGACGATGACAATGCCGCTCACAGAACATCTTACGGAACAACAGTGTGAAAGCTACTGGTCCCAGGGTTACCTGCTGTTGCCCGGGTTGATCGAGCCAGAGTTACTTTCCCGTTTTAACCAGCGGTTTGTCGATCTCGTCAACGGGGAAGTGCCTTTAGGTGAAGGTATGAAAATAATGCAGGATGTGATGGTGGTAAAAGGTGCGGTTGCGCCGGAATCACCAGTCCATGGTGTAAACAAGCTGTTATGTCTGGAAGAAGACCCGGATCTGTTCGAATTTGCTCGGCGCCCCGAGCTTGTTGGCGCTGTTCAAAGTCTGCTTGGCAAAGAGCTGTACAGTCTCAGCTCCAACGTTTTCAATAAACCGCCCGGGGTGGACGGTCGTCATCCATTGCACCAGGACCTGCGGTATTTCAAGCTCAGACCCGCGGACCAGATAATTGGCGTGTGGACCGCTTTGTTACCTGCACCGCGGGAAGCTGGATGCCTTGCTGTTCTTCCCGGATCTCACAAACAGGATCTGTTACCGCACGAAAGTCCTGATTGGGATTATGTGAACTATGGTTTTTTTGGCCTCAATGATGTCGACGTCGAAGCACGTGTACATGTGGAAATGGCGCCCGGCGACACACTGCTGTTTCATCCGTTACTGATTCACGGCTCAGGCCGTAATCGCAGCAAAGATTTTCGTCGGGCTATTTCGGTACATTACGCTTCAGGTTCGTGTGAATCCGCGGGAAAAGATTGGCGTCTGAACCCGTTTACCCGACGTATTGCCTAGTCGAACCATTTGATTGCGCGTATCAACTCGCTGTCGTAACCCGCGTGATCGTAAAGGCCTCGGGCGCGCAGGTTGTTGCTGAATACGTGTAAACTCAAACTGCGGGCGCCGCGCTGAGCAGCTGCCTGCTCTGCATGCTGCAGGAGCTTCTGTCCCAGTCCTTTACCACGCTTTTGTGGACTGACGACGATAGCTTCAAGATGAGCGCTGGGTGCGTGACTCATCAGTTCCTCGCGCAGGGTGATCAGCACCAGACCGTGGGGCCGGTTGGATGTGTCTACAATCACGTCAGCAAATGTCTTAGTTGTGGCGCCAGCGACCACCTCGCCCAAAAGCTGCGCATCACTTTGCCACAGATCCATGGGATTACGCCGTTCAGGCACGGGAAAGTCTGCAAGTTGCGGCAGAAGGGCAACCATGGCGTCCAGGTCCTGTGCTTCAATCGCGCGTATTGTGTAGGGATCTGTCATGATGCGCAGGATAGCTGAAGGAGGCGCGTTTGACAGACAATTCAGAAAAATTCGGGGTGAATACCGCCACCAGTATTGTCATTGCGAACATGATCGGCACCGGCGTATTTACCAGTCTGGGGTTTCAGCTGCTGGATATTCAGTCTGCACCGGTGATCCTGTTGCTGTGGGTGGTTGGCGGCGTTCTCGCACTGTGTGGGGCGCTGTGTTACGCAGAATTGGGTGCTGCGCTACCGCGCTCCGGAGGAGAATACAATTTTCTCAGCCAGATTTATCATCCTGCGGCGGGTTTCATATCCGGCTGGATATCTTCAACCATCGGTTTTGCCGCCCCAACAGCGCTGGCTGCGATTACCGGCGCGACCTATCTGAATGCGGTGATACCTGCAGTGCCGGTTGTGGGTGCCGCTGCAATCCTGGTTGTTCTGGTTGGTCTGGTGCACCTGGGTAGCCGACGCGGCAGCGCACGCTTTCAGCTGTTGTTCACTGCATTGAAAGTCCTTCTGATTGTCTTGTTCATTGTTGCCGCCTGGTGGCAGGTTGATCAGCTACAGAATATCCGCTGGACACCATCAACAGATGATTTGCCGTTGATCACCAGCGGTGGTTTTGCGATTGCACTTATTTACGTGAATTATGCCTATACCGGCTGGAATGCAGCGACGTACCTTGTTGGTGAAGTCAGCGGTGGCGGTCGTCATCTACCCCGAATTCTGCTGGTAGGCACCGGCCTGGTCATGGCACTTTATCTCCTGTTGCACGTCATGTTTTTATCGGTCGCGCCGATGTCGGCGATGAGCGGACAGATTGAAATTGGATATATCGTTGCTGGGTTTGCTTTTGGGGAAGCCGGCTCCACGCTTGTTGGAATGATGTTAGCCACTTTGCTCGTCTCCACGGTGAGTGCCATGGTGATTGCTGGGCCCCGTGCGCTGCAGGTTATTGGGCAGGATTTTCACGCCCTGCGTTTTCTGGCCTATGAAAACAGGTTTGGCGTGCCGGCGGTGGCCATCGCTTTTCAAACGACCATAACGCTTGTGCTGGTGCTGACATCAACCTTCGATAAAATCCTAGTATTTGCCAGTTTCACGCTTGCCCTAAATACACTTTTAACGGTGATTGGCGTCGCCGTACTTCGCCACAAGGAGAAATCGGCGCCGGATCTGTTCCGGGTGCCCTGGTATCCGTGGCCGATGCTGATATACGTAGGTATAACCTTCTGGACCCTGGTTTTTGTTGTCTGGGAAAGACCCATT
>CBDUMB010000162.1:0-7164 GCA_965368205.1 uncultured Pseudomonadaceae bacterium
TGGCCCTTGTGAGTAAACGCTGAAACCGGCCATATGATCAATACACCCACCGCCCCAGTGAGCCATAACAGGATAAACAAGGCGTTATTAAGCGGCATCTCCATCGCCTCAGCCCGAATATAGGCAACCGGCGGCACATCAGAAAAATAAAGCTCCTGGCCCAGTCCGCTAGCCGTCTTAAATACAGCTCGAGTCGGACCTGCAACCTGCTGGAATACGTTGTCGGATAATCCTCTGTAGCGCTTCGATCCCTGCGCTCGCGCAATCAACAAAGCACCGTGATCGGAATCATGCGTCACGGTGACCGTATCGAGAAGCCCCAACAATTTGCTTGCACTGCTGAAATTACGCCGGGAACCAATATAGGTACCTGGCAAACCAGCCGCAGACTCAACCGGCAGGAGGCTATCAGAACGATCATCAAACCCCAGATGGTTCGACACCGTAGCAACCAGGCGACGCCCGACAGCGTCACTGCCCAAGGTATTTGTCGCCACAAACAGTCCCATATCAGCATCTGGCCAGAGCACCATCTGGGCGTTAAAAATGAGCGTGCTGCCATCATGTCCCACCGCGGCGGCATCACCTCTGGAAGCCTGGAACATACCCAGGGTTAATCCATTGACCCGCGGATGGTGCAGGTACGCGCCATTGATGAGCTGTGCTTTTGAGGCACTGCTGAGTACCCGCGTATCTCGCGGGTTGAGCAGTTCCACCATGAATTTCGCCATATCCAGACTTGTGGCCGCACCCGCACCCGCAGGACCTAACGGTATATACAAGGCGCCCTGTTCCTGCGGCTCACCATCGTTGATGACGTAACCTTTGGAGCGGGTTTGCATCAATTCATCTGGCACAGGTTGCGCAATACCGGCGGTAGACATATCCAACGGCTGCATGATGTGCTGCTGCACATAGTCAGAAAAACTCATACCGGAAGCCTGCTCAACAATATGCGCTGCCAGTGCAGCACCGTAGTTCGAATACGCCACCCGGCTGCCGGGTAATGCCACACGCTCGGGGATCGTAGCCGCGAGGGTATCCACCAGATTGCCAACCTGACGGGGTCCGGAAACAAACAATCCAAACAACTGATCTTCAAAACCTGCTGAATGAGTCATCAGATGGCGCAGGGTTATCGGATCACCCATCGTGTCCGGTATCTGAAACGCATCCAGGTAGCTGTTAATATCGCGGTCGAGATCAAGGCTGCCTGCCTCGACCAGTTGCAGCACCGCTATCCAGACCCAGACCTTACTGATACTGCCAATCTGAAATTGCGTCACCCTGCTCTGCACAGGTTCGCCGCGCGTATAGTCGGCATAACCGTAGCCACGCGACACCAGCAGACGGCCATCCTGGACCAGCGCCACGGTTGCTCCGACGGTATCACTCTGCACAATCGCTTGCGCCATGATGCCGTCAATGAACTGTTCAAGATTGCTTACGCGCACCTCACTGGCAGGCGCAGATTGACACAGCAGAGCCAATAGACCTGCACAACAAACTTTATAGAAGGACTTAAAGGGCATCAGAATTGTGCTCCACCTGCAGCCGCAACATCGCCCGCATTGTTGCCATCACCGCTGCGCGATGACGCTGTAGCGCAAAGTCTCTGTAGAGCGGGTCGTCCTGCAGCAGCAGGCACCGCTGATCGTCGCCACAACGGAATTGCGTACGATCGCCAAAGCTGTTGCCAGCCGGACCGTAGTCACCAAAGTCGTCAGGTTTATCTGCAAGCGTCCAGAATGCCTGCCAGGTGGCCGGTAAACCGTCTATCTCATCAGTCACCGCTGCCAATGTATTGTCTGCCGTATCAATCAGAATCTGCTGAAAGGTATCATTAGGGGCGTCGAGCAGCGCACAATCACCTGCGATAGTTTGCTCAAGCGCTTCCACATCGACGGGAAAACGATTGAAACGATCGCTGAACGACAGACGCCACCAGCGTCCTGAGTAGACGGGGACGGCATGGGCAGGCGCACTGACATTCTGAATGTGTGTCAACAGGCGACCCAGATTGCGCAGTTTCAACTGTCGCTCTTGGGGCTGCTCAACACTGATCATCAACTCATCAAAACGCTTGTGAAACCGGGTATCAACCAACCACATCGCAGCTTTAGGCTGCTGCTGATCACGATTGTAGTAGTCCCATCGAAACATCCGTACAAAGAAGTTTGCATCCGCCTGAGCAACATTAGCTCTGACTATATAACGGGTATCTAAAGCAGAAAGCCGAGGAATCTGTTCACTTTCCTGCGCGCAGTTATTAAACGCTCGTGCGGCAACAAAAGTGAGCTGTTGATGAACCTGAGGTTCATAGCCCCAAGCCGGCAGCGTAATTACAAGGCTAAGCGCCGTGAGCAGTATCAGTCCAAAGCGCAACTTCTTCCTCCGTATCCAGCGAACTGAGAAGCTCAGCGACACTACGCTGCATGCCGGGCCAGATCAGCGCAGGCGCAATCTCAGCAACCGGTGCCAGCACAAAAAGCCGATCTACTGCGCGCGGGTGTGGCAACACAAAATTCTCCGTCTGCCTTTGCTCGTCATCAAATACCAGCAGATCCAGATCCAGCTCACGCGGTGCATTGCGGACAATTTTCTGCCCCCTGCCATAAGCTTTTTCCAACGCTTTCAACTCATCCAGCAAAGTTTCAGGGGTTAGATCCGGCCGCGCATCAAAGCACACCGCCGCATTGAGAAAGGGCGCCGAGCCCGGTGGACAGTCGACCGGCGAGGTCTGCCAGAGATTCGACGCGGCAAAGGAACCCGCCACGGCATAGTGCTCAAGCGCCTCGATAGCCGCCAGCATGATGGCCACAGACTGGCCCTGATTGCTGCCCAAACCGATGAGCACCACAGCGTTTCACCCCTAATTTGAGCGACCTGCAGGCCGCCCGTTAAAATCTGATTATATGTTCTGCAAAGACCTTCGATGTATGCGTATTGCTGGTGGTATTCCCGCATTCGCTTTGGCACCATGGACTGCGTTTTAGTTTACATTAATCCTTAGTTAGAAGGGGAGGATCGCCAATGAAGGCTGCAGTACTTCGAGAAATCAACAAGCCACTGGAAATTGAAGATATTCAGTATGGCAACCCGGCACCACGCGAGGTGCTGATACGTACGGTCGCCGCAGGCGTCTGCCACTCAGATCTGCATTTCCAGAACGGATCTTATCCTTATCCTCTGCCCGCGGTGCTCGGCCACGAGTCTGCCGGGGTGGTTGAAGCCGTGGGATCAGATGTGACCTACGTGAAAAAAGGCGATCATGTCATCACTTGTTTGTCAGCCTTCTGTGGACATTGCGAACCCTGCCTGACCGGCCATATGTCGTTATGCCAGGAGCCCGAGCTACAGCGCGACGAAACACAGCCCTCCCGCCTGGCTTCCGGCGATGAGAACATTGCTCAATTTCTGAATCTGTCCTCTTTCGCGGAATACATGCTGGTGCACGAACACACCATCGTAAAAGTACGGGACGATATGCCTCTTGACCGGGCAGCCCTGATTGGCTGTGGCGTGACCACAGGTGTTGGCGCAGTGATCCACACCGCAGCCGTTGAGCCGGGTTCAACCGTTGCCGTCATTGGTTGTGGCGGCGTAGGTTTATCAGCCATCAACGGAGCAGCTCTGGCTGGCGCAGCGCGCATCATTGCAATAGACATGCTCGACAGCAAACTGGATCTTGCACGCAAGTTTGGCGCCACTGATGTGGTGAATGCCAAAAACGTCGACGCTGTCGGCGAAGTACGGGAAATGACCGGCGGCGGCGTGCATTATTCCTTCGAAGCCATTGGCCTGAAACAAACCGCTGAACAGGCTTTCAAAATGCTGGGCTTTGGTGGCACCGCCACAATCATCGGCATGATTCCGCCCGGCGTACATATTGAACTGCACGGCCCTGAATTTCTCATGGAGCGGAAAATGCAGGGCTCAAACATGGGATCAAACCGTTTCCGCGTCGATATGCCTCGCTTTGTGGATTTTTACCTGCAGGGTCGCCTGCACCTGGACGACCTTATTTCGCGGCGCATCAAACTTGAAGACGTTAACGACGGCCTGGCAGCCCTCGAAACGGGCGAAGTTGCACGCAGCGTGATCATGTTCGACTAGATCTTCGACTGACAACCCGTCCTGAGAAGCTGACAAACGCCTGAACACGTTTGTCAGCGAATCACAACATTACCAAATCTGCCGTTCCGATATACACGCATCACGATCTGACGCGGGTCAAGCAGAACCGCATCGCGGAATTCAGCTAAATCCCGCACTGTTCGTCTGTTCACCCCAACTATGACATCACCCGCACGCAAACCGTAAGCATGCGCTTTGCTCCGCGGCTCAACACTTGTGGTCAAAACACCGGAACTCATGCCGGGTTCATCCGGGTTCATGAAGTTCTCCAGTTCTATACCGGCCAGGCGCGGATCGATACGCCGGCCCAGGGCACTCTGTTGCGTATTTTCTTTGATCTGCAGGTCAACACTGCGGGTACGGCCGTTTCTGATCAGTTCAATGGCGACGTCATCACCAATGAACATCACCGCTGCCTGACTGTGAAAATCAGATATTTTTTCGATGACCCGTTCACCCACGCGGGTGATGATATCGCCAGCCTGCAAGCCGGCTTCGTCTGCCGGGCTGTCCGGTTCAACCTCTACCACAACCACACCAGAGCGACGATCAACGCCAAAAGCCTGAGCCAGATCCGCGTTTAACCGCTGTACGATGACCCCGATGAGGCCTCTCTTAACCTCTCCATTTTCAATAATCTGCTCCATTACCGCGCGCACCATGTTGGATGGAATGGCAAACCCGATACCTACATTACTGCCCGTTGGCGCAAGAATAGCTGTATTGATGCCGATCAACTGGCCGTTCAGATCGACCAGCGCGCCGCCTGAATTACCTGGATTAATCGGTGCATCTGTTTGTATGAAGTCCTCATAACCTTCTATGCCCAGGCCACTTCGACCCAGAGCACTGACAATGCCGCTGGTCACTGTCTGCGTCAGTCCAAACGGATTGCCGATAGCCACAACAAAGTCACCCACCCGCAGATCTGCACTGTTCGCGATGCTTATTTCGGCAAGGTCTTCCGGGTCTACTTTCAGCACAGCCAGGTCAACCTGACTGTCTCGACCCACCAGCTGAGCCTGCATCACACGACCATCAGCCAGGCCAACGGATATTTCGTCCGCCCTGCCAACCACATGGTCATTGGTCACAATGTAGCCACGTTGCGCGTCAACAATGACACCAGAGCCGGCACTCTGGGTGCGGCGCCCTCGCGGCACATTAAAAAACCGCCTGAAAAACGGATCTTCAAGCAACGGGTTGGATGATGAGACCGTTGTATAGGTCGCAATGTTCACCACGGCTGGATTAACGTTTTCGAGCATGTCAGCAAGGCTGGGTAACTTCCCCTCGCCAGGCATGCTGAACGGCAGTGCCGCCTGTCCGACAACTGCATACAAGCCGACAAAAAAGAACAATATGAGTTTAGGCATAAACTGTTTAACGGACATTGAGAACCTTTTCGACCACATTGAATTCAAACTAGTTCCCCCACAGGCTGCGGGCGTTTACCTGCCAACACAATGAAAATAAGCGCCAGCACCGATACAGCCATGGCCACACTGTAAGCGACACTGTAATTGGCATGATCATAAGCCAGGCCGAGGACAAAAGGCCCCATGGATACACCGGCAACCGCACACGCATTAGCCAGGGCAAACACCCGTGGGTAGACGGAACCGGGAAAAGCTTCCGCCAGCCAGAGCGGCTGGATCATCAGCAGATTACCCACACTGACGCCAAAAACAGCCGCGCCCAGGAGCGCAATCTCTGCACTGCTCGCCAGTCCGATGGTGAGCAATCCCGTCATCTGCACAAACAGATTCACTACCGCAAAACTACGTATTGGTAATCGCATCACCAGCCAGCCCCCCGCGAAGCGGCCCATAATACTGCACAGTGTCAGCGCCTGAACGGCGCTGGCCGCAGACTGAAAGCCGGCAAGTTCATCAACTCGATTGTATAGATGCGCAATACCGCCTACCTGGGCACCCAGACAGAACACATAACCTATGGCCAGCATGATAAAAAAACGCGTCCGGATGGCGGCTCGATAAGTCCACTCGCCAGCCGGCAGAGCGGCACCGCCAACCACTGGAGCATCGGGCATCCGCACCACCCACAATGCTACCGGAATGATCAATCCCGCAAACGCAAGACCAAGCCAGGGCATGGTTTGCGGCACCCCCCAGGTATTAAACAGGTAGGCGGTTGCTGGCGTCACCAGTACGCCGCCTAGAGACAGGCCGGTGGAGGCAATGGACAAAGCAACCGAGCGATTAGGGCCCGGAAACCAGCGGGTCACCAGCGTGGTTGCGACCACCAGCGAAACCCCGGTCGAGCCCAGGCCAAACAGCGAAAACAGCACGTAGATCTGCCACAACGATTCAGCCTGTCCCACCGCTGCCAACGCCACGGCTGAAATCAAAGCCCCTGCAACCATGATCCAACGAACTTCAAATCGATCTAACAGTGAGGCAACAAACATACCGGCAGCGCCGCCGACAATAAAAAACAGGCTGACCGCAAACGACAATCTCGACAGCGGCAAGACGAGCAGTTCGGCAAACTCCGCCATGTACACAGACATATTGTAGAAGCCCAGACCCGAGCTGACCGTTTGCACAAACAACATCGCGCCGACAATCGCCCACCCATACGAAACAGGCTTCGAGATCACGCTCATGAGAACGCTTCAGATAATTGCGGAGATGGTGTCGTTGAAAAGTTTAAGCGAGAAAGGTTTTGGCAGAATGTGGGTATTGGGGTTGGCCAGGTCCGTGATGTCATCTTCTGCATAACCGGTCATAAACAGGATTTTCTGCTGAGGCAGGCTCAGCCGTATTTGCTGGTAGGCCTCCACGCCAGACATGCCCGGCATGCCGACATCCAACAGAATAAGATCAAAATGATCGTCCCGCAGAATGTCCAATGCCGCCTGGCCACTATCGGCGCTGGTAACCTGGTAATTACTACGCTTGAGCATTTCACCAGCGACAGCACGCACCGCGCTATCGTCATCAACCACCAAAACCTTAGGTCCTGTCATTACTCCCAACATAGGCTCGGATTCCAGAGGACTAT
>CBDUMB010000163.1:0-7120 GCA_965368205.1 uncultured Pseudomonadaceae bacterium
CATCAGCGCGTTGTTTGGTCCCAGCGGCTGCGGCAAAACAACCGTGCTGCGCAGTATTGCAGGTTTCGCCGACTGCAAAGGCCAGGTCTCGCTGGGGAACAGTGTATGGCTCGACACTCCCAACAAAGTTAATGTCGCCGCTTACCGGCGACCTGTTGGATACGTGTTCCAGGACACACGTTTGTTTCATCACCTTAACGTTGCCGGCAACCTGACATTTGCCGCCCAGCGGGCGCCAACAAAAAGATACCTGGAAGAAAATGATGTTATCGACATGCTGGACCTGGCACCCCTGTTGAACCGGGACATCCAGCAGTTGTCCGGTGGCGAGACTCAACGCGTAGCCATTGCTCGCACTCTGTTGCGCCAACCCAGCCTGCTACTTCTGGATGAACCTCTATCCGCGCTGGACAACCACCGAAAACAGGAATTGTTACCTTACCTGAAGCGGGTTTGTGAAGAGCTCTCCATACCCGCGGTTTTTGTCAGCCACGCCATTGATGAAGTTGTCGCGCTCGCCACCCACACCCTGATCATGAAACAGGGGCAGGTACTGTCTCAGGGTGCCACAGAAGATATGCTGCGCCACCCCGCAATGGCAGGCATAACCGCTAAGTCAGAGACAGGTGCAATGCTCAACGGCGAGGTACTGGGTTTTGATAGTCAGTTTCAGTTGGCAGAAGTGGCTTGCGAAGATCAACGGGTGTATGTCCCGATTCAGGACGCGCCGCCAACCGGAGCGGTGGCCAGACTCTTTATCCGCGAGAAAGATGTGACGCTGGCAAAGCAGGCGCCGGTGGCCACCAGTGTGCGTAACATTCTGCGGTGCCGGATTACGCAGATACAACAGCAGGATGATTCACCCTACGCCCGGGTGCACCTGCGCCTGGGTAACCAGCACCTGACCAGTCAGGTGACACGAGCTGCGGTTGCAGACCTGATGCTGCAACCTGATTCTGAAATCTATGCGCTGGTCAAAGCTGTCAGTTTTGGCTGAAGCGAAGTTTATCCGGCGTCCGGGCGCCAGTTACCATGAAAGCCAAATGGCACACGATGATCCAGATAAGCTTTAGCCAACGGCCCTGCTGACACGTTCTGTGCATCGAGAATCACCAGATGACTGGCGAGTCGATTGGCGTCATACACATTGGCTAACAGAAACCCTTTGCCTTCAGGTGCATCATCGCTGGCAGGTACAAATATCGGTTCATTGGTGGCGCACGCCTCACCTACGTCGTACAAATCCATGGCACCGGTTTTATGGTCAACGTGAGCGATCGCGTTAAAACCACCGACCTTGAACTTCGGCCGGGTGTCACAGGCGACATATCCATGTCGGTAGGAAAGACCGGTGCGACGTTCATCCAGGCGCGGAAATTCACACGCAATATCATCCAGACGTTCCCACTTGTAGTCATCGGTGTTGTTGGCCAGATCAAACGACCAGCGGGTCAGGCGTGGAATCGCCTTGTTTGGGTCTCCCGGGGTGCCGTCCGGTCCAGGAAACAGTGGCGCCTGCTCAAACTCACACACGTCACAAACCACTTTATCGCCATCAGAGTGTGCGTTCATTGGATGGAACACATAGCCGGGCTCACCACGGAACCAGCGTAAATCTTTAACGCTGCCATTTCGCGGCATGATACCGATGTGCACCCCTTTCTCTGGTTCCCAGGCGTAAACCGGAGCACCCTGCATGGCACGTTCAAGAGAACCAGTTAACGGCATGATGGGAAATATCACATGGTCTTTGGTGACCATAAAATCGTGCACCATGGCTGAGTAAGGAGCTTTGAACGTTTCAGACCGGACCAGGTTGCCGTCTTTATCTACCACGTGAAAAGACATGTTTTCGGACAACATACCGTCGATGTTGTATCCAAAGAACAACATCTCGCCATTTTCCGGATCAATTTTCGGGTGGGCCGTCATGGGCCCCTGCAACTTACCCCCGAAGGTATGAGCGCCGACAGACTCTAGCGTCACAGGATCCAGTTCAAACGGTGCATGGGCTTCTTCCAGCGCGAGCAACTTGCCGCCATGCCAGACGATGTTGGTATTGGCTAGGCCATCGGTTTCCATCCCCGCTACGCTTTCATCGTTATCAAGGGGATTAAACGCACTGAACAGGGATCGGCCAGCCTCATGTTCCACCTGCCATTTCTTGGTTTTCACCCAACGATTTTTATACGAGGCTTTGCCGTCAGCTAAGTGAAACGCATGAATCATGCCGTCGCCACCAAACCAGTGGTAATCGCCACGCGGGGCAAACTGAGGATTAGGCCCGTTGCGGTAAAAAGTACCCCGCAGTGCCTGTGGTATTTCGCCTTCAACAACCATGTCGTAGACGTCACACTCCATATTAATTGGCGCAAAGCCTTCTTTCAGGTTCGGATGATTAGGAAATGGGGTTGCCATGTGTGCCTCTCAATACAATGGTTTGATTCTTAAGCCTACGCCGGAAACGGTAGACACTACAACCTCGGAAACCTCGGAAGTTCTGCCTATAAATCAACATCCACGCCAATCGGACAATGATCTGAACCCAGTTCATTTGGCCAGATGAAGGCATCGCGGACCTTAGGCGCCGCATTTTTTGACGCTAAAATATAGTCAATGCGCCAACCCACATTATCTTCACGGGCCCCACCAAACTGGCGCCACCAGGTGTAATGACCTTCTTCATCTGGATGCTGCGTGCGGAAAGTATCTACCCAACCCGCTGCCAACCAGCGGCTTATTTCCTCTCGCTCCTCAGGCAGGAAGCCGCTGGATTTCTTATTGGTTTTCGGACGCGCCAGATCAATTTCAGTGTGCGCGGTGTTGTAGTCGCCGGTGATAAAAACCGGACCTCGTTTCTTCAGCTTTTCTACGGTTTCGAAAACCTTTCGGTAAAAACCCAGCTTATAGGGCACCCTTGAGTTATCACGATCTTTGCCGCTGCCTTTGGGAAAATACACCGAGGCAACAGAGGTACGGCCATATTGCGCAACCATGAAACGACCTTCCATATCGTATTGCTCGTCGCCCAGGACTGTGATCACCCGATCAGGTTTTGCGCGGCTGTAGATGCCAACGCCGCTGTAACCCGGTCGCACCGCAGGCACAAAACTCGTGTGCCAGCCTTGCGGGTTGCGTAGAGCGTCATCCAACTGATGCTCAAAGGCGCGCACTTCCTGCAGACAAACAACATCAGCCTCACTGCGCTGCAGAAAATCAAGAAAACCTTTTTTTGCACACGCACGTATGCCGTTAACGTTCCAACTGATGATACGCACTATTTATTCTCCGTAACTGCCGATTTCATCGCCGCAACAGTAAAGCGGCCCAGCGAAATAGATTCAGAACATCCGCCAGCGCTGCAGCAAAGTATGTAAGAGCTGCTGCACGCAATATTCTGCGAATGGTGTGCTCTTCTCCGGGAGCAATGTACTGGCCTTCTTCCAATGCAGGCAAGGCTTTGCCGAAACTGGCATCCCATTCTGTGGGTAACGTCACCAGATGCACTAACATGCGGGCCACCAGACCACTCATACCGATAAGAATCAGGCCGGAAAAAGGTATAGGGTGCCGGGTTAACAAGCCGACTACAGGGGCAAGCCAGATGGCCGCACTGGAGATGCGTGCGATGCGATCAGCCAGCGGTGCCAGCCGCGTTCTTGCTGCCAGATGTTTATCGCCCATGTGATCCTGCAAAGCATGACCAACTTCGTGAGCAGCAATCGCTACTGCGGTCAGCGATTTGCCATTAAAATTGGCCTCAGAAAGCCGCACCATTTTTGCACTGGGATCGTAATGATCCCCCGCCTCGGTGGCCTCTACACCAACACCTTTGACGTCATACTTCTGCAGCAGATGCCGGGCAAGCTCTCCACCGGTGCCTGGCATGCCGGCGATTTCATCACTGTGTGCGCGCATGACCCAACGCACCCAGATGGTTGGCGCAAATACCAGAGCCAGGAGCACCGCAATAAGGATCAGCCACATGGATCAGGTCGTCTAGTAGCCGGTGCTTTCACGTTCTGCCTGGACTGTACCCCGAGCGGCCGCCAGCTCCCGGCTCGCATTTTTCATCATATGGCCACTTTCGCTGCCCAGGGTAACGAAGTTAAAGCCGAGACTCAGATACTTCTGCGCGTATTCCAGACTGGAAGTGTGGATACCAATGGCCTGTTTGTGTTTCAGACAGACACTCTGGATATATTTGACCATCTCCAGATGTTCTTCCTGTGGCTGGTCACCGTAAACATCCAGCCCCATCGCCAGAGCCAGGTCAGCAGGCCCGATGTAAATACCATTGAGGCCAGGTGTTGTGACAATTTCTTCAACGTTATCGATACCTTCCCGGGTTTCGATCATGGCGATACACGCCAGTTGATCATTGGCTTCCTGAGCATAGCCACGACCACCGTAGAGCGCACCCCGGATCGGTCCGAAGGAACGGTTACCCAGCGGCGGATAGCGGCAGGCGTGAACCGCCTGCTCCGCTTCACTGCGGTTATTAACCATTGGCACAATGACGCCGTAAGCGCCAGCGTCCAGCACTTTCATGATCTCGTAGGGTTCATTCCAAGGCACGCGGACAATGGGTGTTGTCTCGGTAGTGGATATGGCAGGTAACATCTGCGCCAGGTCGGTGTAGTCGATAATCCCATGCTGCAGATCAACACAGACCCAGTCGAACCCCAGATTGGAAATCGATTCTGCTGAATAACTGTTGGCTAAAGACAACCAGCAGCCGATGGTTTGTTCACCCCTGCGCCAGGCGCTCAGCGATTTATTTTCCCTCATTAACGTGCTCCTGTGGCTTTCCATAACGCTGCACGATGGGCTGGCAACACGCAAGTTTTTTAGATGCAGCCAGGGTAAAAACGATCTATGCTCGTTCTATGAGTGATCTGATTATCGATACCCTGGAACGATGCGGTGAACGCGCGGGAGATATCTCTCCAGCTGTTTACAAAACATTTTTTGATGCCAATCCAGAGGCTTCCGAGCTGATGGCACACTCTGATGAAGGCATGAAAGGCCGTATGCTGGCACAGACCATTGAACTGCTGCTCGACGAAGATGCGGCCAGCATCAACGACTATCTGCGCTGGGAAGTGAAGAACCATGTCAGCGCTTATGCGGTACACCTTGAAATGTACCCGGACTTTCTCGGCGCGCTGCGCAATACCGTGGCTGACGCGCTGGGTGACCAGTGGGGTGAGCCCGAAGCGAAAGCCTGGGACACCCGTATCAACAGCCTGCTGGAAGAAATCAAAGCGGTTTAGACCATTACCCGATCCGGTTTTGAATGTCTCCATTCCGCGAGCATCGTGCGTAACGCGCTGATAAATGCCATGGGCTGATCCAGAAACAGGTGGTGTTGCGCTTCGGGAATCCCCACAAACGGCACCGACTCATCCAGAACTTCGAACATGAAGTCAGCAATGTCCTGGCTGAACAGATAGCTGTTCTCACCATACATGACAGCGACTCGACATTTCAGCAAAGCCAACTCTTCATGCATGTTGTCGCCAAACTCAAACTTGTTGAACATCTGGTCGTCGAATTTCCAGGTCCAACCGCCTTCCGTCTCTTTCAGAGAATGCCGCCCGATGTAGTCCAGCACATATTCATTTGAGCAATCCTGCGGCGGCATCAGACGAAAGCGTCCCAGCGCTTCTTCAAAGGTTGGATAGATGCGTTTGGGTTTTATTGGTGAGCGACGCGGGTCCCGCTCCCACTTGAAATCCGGCGGCCTGACCGCCGAATCTACCAGCACAATCCCTGACAGACGATCGTTGAACAGAAGGCCGGTTTTCAGCGTGATAAAACCACCAAAACTGTGGCCAACAACAATGAGGTCATCGCCAAACCCGGCGTCATCGGCAATACCTACCACCTCGGCGGCAAACTGATCCGGTGAATAATGGCTGCGGTAGCCACTGTCACCCGCACCAGACAGATCTATCGCTGCGACGCGGTAGTGAGACATGAAATAAGGTGCCAGGAAACTCCACCAGTGTGCGTGGGCGCCGTTACCATGTACCAGGATCAGGCCCGGTTTGGTTTCGTCGTCTGCCCAGTACAGATAGTGAATCGGCACACCCTGAACATCGACCTGTTTATCTTCCGGGGTGATGGCCAATGCCCGCGTGAACCATCCTGGTGGTGTGTCACTCACAAACTTCTCCAAGCTCAATCAAATAAACGCGCCAGTATAACCGCATTGCTTCAACGCCTGGCTTTGGTTACTAATAGATTTTAACTGTGGATTCGCCTATGCCTCTGGATGTCGAAACACACCTGGCTCTGGGTCTTGACCAGGCCACGCCGGTCACTGTCAACGGCCGCAGCAACGCCGACATTGTCGCGGCGCTGAAGCACCCCTCTGACCGGGTCTACCACCCCTGTGCTGAAGCCTATCCAGACGCGAGCGTCCCGACCGGCAAGGTGACCAAATACGCCGATTGGTCCGCGACCGGGATCTTTGCTGGCACAATCCGCGATATCGCCGTTTATGTGCCTGTCCAGGCCACCGATGGTGCGCCCCTGAAGGTGCTGATCTGCAACGACGGCATGGGCTATCTGGCGCGTAACGGCCCTGTGCGTGTGACCTCGGTGCTGGACAGCCTGCAGGCGAGTGGTGAAATCCAACCCACCGTTGCAATATTCGTCAATCCGGGACGCCCGCCTGGTGCTGAACCATTTGGCAGTACTGCCGGATATGATGCCGCCGCAGATCAGCGCCGGGTCGAATATGACACTTTGAGCCCTGTTTATGGCACCTTCCTTGCCGAAGAGCTTTTACCCTGGGTGGCGGCTGAAATGAACATGACGTTTTCAGACAATCCAGCAGATCGAACCGTTTGTGGTATTTCCAGTGGTGGCATCTGCGCATTCAGCGCAGCCTGGTTTGCGCCGCAGAATTTTGCCCGGGTCATCAGTCACTGCGGTTCTTATACCAACATTCGCGGCGGGCATAACTTTCCGTATCTGGTGCAAACGACACCGCGCAAAGATCTGCGTGTATTTCTGCAGAGCGGCACAAACGATGCGCAGACGTTGTTTGGCGACTGGCCCACGGCCAACCAGGCCATGGCCAAGGCCTTTGCCTACGCAGGCTACGATT
>CBDUMB010000164.1:0-7120 GCA_965368205.1 uncultured Pseudomonadaceae bacterium
CGCATGGTCCGACTGGTGCCGGAACCCCATAAAGTAATCGGACCCTGAGCCACCAACTAGCTACTCCTTACGCAGTGCAGTACGCGCAAGAATAATAACCGCGATAAAAGTAGCAAACATGGCGCTGGCCCCACCAAAGTAAGACAGAGCACCCATTAGATCACCAGCGCCAAAGACCGTATCCGTCACCGACAGGCCTCGATTACCGGCCAGATTACCTGCCCAGTAAAACACCGTGTTACCCCAGCCGGTATAGACAAGCCCCCAGCCCGCCCAGACAAGTGCACGCCCAGATACCTGGAGCCAGTGCAAAGACCAGGCCAGCGCCACCAGCATCACTGCATTCAAAATGCCGCCCACATGAGCGGCCTGCCAGCCTCGGGTCGAACCAAAAATCTGCCAATCGATCGCCGGCAGTGGCCACAGGGCAACTTCCCCAAGCAGAGAAAACGTCAGCAGTACCCCTGCAACCAAACCGACAATAAGCACCAGCATTGCGTGAGCAATGATTCTGCGCACCATCACATTTGTTTCTGTGCTCATGAACCGGCTCCGCCTGTTGCTGCTTCTAACGCATGGGTTAAGTCACCCTGCTCGATGGCCAATGTGGTTAGGCCTGCGTCATATCGCTCGCGCCATGCCAGCGCTACTCTGTTCTGATGTTCATTACAGATAGGATGACTACGGGGGTGGTAGTTACGCTTTAATACCGGCAGGGCGGAGCGTGCAAGATCCAGCGCAAACCGAATGAAAAACTTTGCGGCTTTAAAGCCACGAACAGGCGCACGCCAGAACCCTTCGACACGACCCATATGCAGATAGGCACGCAGCGTTTCTTTGGTAATGTGAGTAAAGGCGAGCAAAACAAAAAATTTGCGCGCCCACTCCCGATCTGCATAAAAGTAGTTGTACACATCAAACGCAACCGCGCCATGTTCCACTTCTTCTACCTGGTGCCAGACCCACAGCGCGCGCATAACTGGATCAGCATCTCCCATGAGTTCTTCATAACGATCGAGAATGATGGCGCCGGCTAAAAAAGTAAACGTTTCATACCCGGCCACATAACCAACCTGAAAGAATGTGCTGCGTTTGCTCCGCATGGCCGCAAAATGTGATTCCGCATCTGCCTCCAGCTCACTCACCCGAGGGTACGTTTCGTTCATCACCTTGTTCCAGCCAACAAAATTGAAGGCGTGATGTGCCTCCTGACCAATGATGCCTTTCACGTCGCGCAGAAGATCAGCATCGTTGATATCGGCACGTATATCGCGAAAGACCGCCACCAGAAACCTTTCAAAATAGGGCACGTGAATGCCCAGCGCATTGATAAACATCGAAAAATCAGGCTCAGTGTGACTCCACAGCGCACTTTGGCCACTGAGTTGTTTTGTGTCGAAACGCAGGTTTCTGATGGGAATGTTGTCCATCGGATGTGGAAGCTGGTCTGCTGGTACTGAAGTCATAACGCTATGCCGGTATCAAAATCGCGTTTTGAGTGTCCACCTATTCACCATCCGCCGCAAGGCGCCCTGCTTGCAGGTGGTTCAGAGCGTCAAAGGTGAGATAGGATGCGTTTTCCTCGAGCGCCTCAAGCAATTAGCCATCATGAATGACTCTCAGCGCTTCACCGCTTTCCAATCTATCAGCCGTCGCATTGCAGGGCAGGCTGAATTAGTTCGTCACTGGCCTCTCACCGGAGGCGTTTCTGCATCAATAGATGCCCTGGAAATCGGCATGCCTGACGGCACCCGCGAGTGTTTTGTCCTTCGCCGCGCTGGCGAACACCAATGGAAAGAACAGGCAGATAACACCATAGGCATTGAATTTGAACTCCAGCGGGCGCTGTTTCAGATAGGCCTGCCTGTGGCTGAACAGATTCTGTTAGACAGCACCTGCAAAATTCTCCCGACTCCGTACGCAGTTATGCGGTTGGTCGATGGCACCACATCCGTACCTGAGCAGAAGGTAAAATCGGCGGTGACAGACATGGCCGATTTTTTACTGGGTTTACATCAGCTTGAACCCAACAACATTTCGGTTCCCGGCCTGCCACAACGCGAAGACCCAGTTGCAGGTGCTCTGTTGTACGTTCCAGATACACCAGAATGGTCTGCGCTGCGTGAAACCATTGCCAGCTGGCAGGTAAAAACGGTGCCTGCAAGCATTCTTCACGGTGATTTCTGGCCAGGCAATATCATCTGGCAACATGATCAGATTGTTGCTGTGATCGACTGGGAGGATGCAGCGATTGGCACACCTGTCTCAGACGTTGCCTGCTGTCGGGCAGAAATCATGGCCATGTATGGGCAGCAGGCGATGACACTTTTTACAGATCACTACCTGCTGCACTCAAATCTGGATTTCAGCGATCTGCCGCTGTGGGACGCTTATGTCGGTTTTGCAGCCCTGGCAACCATGCACAGTTGGGGGCTTGAAGCCCAGGTTGAAGCCACACGCCGCACCCGTACAGAGTTGTTTGTCGAACAGGCCGCAGACGTCATCATCGCCCGAGGTCACAGCAGCCAGCTTGAAACATGAAGATTCTAGACGCGCAAAAAAGCACGTTGGACAACTTGGCAGATTACCAACGCATCAATGTCATAGGTACATCCGGGAGCGGCAAGTCTACTTTCGCAAAAAGCCTGGCAGAGGCGCTGCAACTACCCTATTTCGAGATGGACCAGTTGTTCTGGAAACCCAACTGGGTGGAATCAGCCGATGAAGAATTTCTACCCAAGGTCGAACAGGTTGCGGCAAGTCCACAATGGGTACTGGACGGTAACTATTCTCGAAGCTTTCCCATCAAGCTCAAACGCGCTCAACTTCTCGTCTGGATTGATCTACCGTTCCTGACCACGACCTACAGCGTCACCCGTCGCGCCATAAAACGTTCGTTATCTCAAGCAGAGCTATGGCCAGATACCGGCAATCGCGAGTCTCTGAAAAAATCTTTTTTTTCAAAAGACTCAGTCATCTGGTGGTCAATCACACATTATCAATCCACTGGCGTGAAGTATAAACAGCTGATGCGTTCTGAAGCTTATGGAGACATCGCTTTTCTACGCTTAACCAGCCGCAAGCAGATCAAGCGCCTGCTGAATTCAGGATCCGCAAGTGGACAATAAAATCAGGCAAGCTTTCCTGAGTCGATAATAGCGCGTCCAGCCCCCTTGTGGCTGCGGGCACATCACCGATACAGTTACTCCAGTGATTCCCAACACAAATACTGGCCAACCGTGTTAGAAGAACAGACCAACCTGCATCTCGTGTTTATCATCGGCTCACTGCTCGGTGGACTTGGCCTGTTCCTGCTTGCCGTCACCATGATCACCGACGGTCTGAAACTCGCCGCGGGCGACGCGCTGCGTGACATCCTTACCCGGTCGACCAGAACACCGCTACGCGGTGTTGTTTCGGGTATTTTGATGACGTCATTAGTGCAATCCTCAAGCGCGGTAACCGTCGCAACCATCGGCTTTGTGAATGCCGGGCTGCTCAATCTACTGCAGGCGCTGGGTATCGTTTATGGTGCAAATATCGGCACAACCATGACTGCGTGGCTGGTTGCCGTGGTTGGTTTTGAATTCAAGATTGAGCTGTTTGCATTGCCGATGATTGGCATCGGTATGGCCATGCGGCTTGTCGGTGCTACAAACAGAATTGGTGCCCTGGGTGAAGCCATCGCCGGTTTTGGGTTGTTTTTTATCGGTATTGACGTACTGAGGGAGGCTTTTCAGGGGTTTGCTGCAGGCATGGACCTCACTTCGCTGTCCAGCGATTCCACCCTGGGTTTGTTGCTTTATGTGCTGGCGGGATTTCTGGCTACCTTGTTAACCCAGTCTTCCAGCGCAGCCATAGCCATTACCCTCACAGCAGCCACAGGCGGCGTGCTGGCACTGGATGCCGCCGCCGCGATGGTGATCGGCGCAAACGTTGGCACCACTTCAACCGCGGCATTATCAGTTATCGGTGCCACCTCAAACGCAAAACGGGTCGCTGCAGCGCACGTTATTTTCAACGTTGTCACCGGTGTGGTTGCGTTGCTGCTGTTGCCGATCCTGCTGAAACTGGTCGCCTGGACCAGTGAAACTTTTGGTATGCAGGCGATGGTGGCTGTCAATCTGGCTATTTTCCATACCGTCTTCAATATTCTGGGCGTGGCCATCATGTGGAGCTATACCCAGCAACTTGCCAGATTTCTGCTCAGCCGATTCAAAACTGTCGCCGAACAACTCGGCCAGCCGGTGCATCTGGACAAAAACGTCATGGTGTCGCCCGCGCTTGCGATCGATGCGTTACGCCTTGAACTGCGGCGCATGGCGGGCCTCTCCCGAGAACATGCCATGGCTGCGATCAACGGAGCGCGAGCTTCTGAAATCGAACATTTACACGTCGCTCTCAAGGCATTGAATGAGGGGGTGGAATCGTTTGTAAACCAACTGGAACGGGAGCGCCTGGGCGAAGCCACTACCGTTGAATTGTCCTCGATTTTGCGAACCAACAACTATCTGGCAGAGGTAGGCGCCCTGGCGGAGGAAATTGCCCACCAGGCTGCAGATCTGCAGCGTATCCGAAACAGCGCTGCGGGAGAAACCTGTGAACACTATCTGAACAATATACTGGCGCTGCTGCGCGCTTGTGACCTCAGCGCGGAGAGCATTGACCCGAACAATCTCGATGCCCAATACAAAGCGCTGCGCAAACAATGGCATGACCTGAAAAGCACTCTGCTGCAGAAAGCGACCGTTGGACAACTTCCTCTAAGTGGTCTGAACACTGCCCTGGAACTGCTTCGCAGCGCTCTACGTATTGCGGAGCAAAGCACCAAAATAGTCGAACGCCTACATCAGACTGACCCGGAGACAAAGCCTGCTGCTCAAGCCACCGGCTGATTACTGATCAGGTGT
Source organism: uncultured Pseudomonadaceae bacterium (assembly GCA_965368205.1). Taxonomy (GTDB): domain Bacteria; phylum Pseudomonadota; class Gammaproteobacteria; order Pseudomonadales; family Azotimanducaceae; genus UBA4421. The sequence goes on from CBDUMB010000164.1 coordinate 4,911, forward strand.
TGCCGGCCATCCTGTGACTATTGATGAGCAATAGGCTTTTCGGTGAATAGATAATCTTTCAGTTCTTTGTCAAAGCGGGGGTCTTTACGACGGATCCATTCCAGGACCATAGCCGCATGCTCTTTTTCTTCGTCACGATTGTGCGCAAGAATGGCTTTAAGCTCATCGTCTTTACAGGCATCAACCCGCTGGTTGTACCAATCGACTGCTTCGAGTTCTTCCATCAGAGATGTGATCGCCCGGTGCATGTCTCGGGTTTCATCGGTCAGCTCGCTGATCGGTTCGTGGTAGCCTTCGTTTGACATAGGGGTTCCATAACAATAATTGCAAGGGCCTATGTTAACGAGTACCCCCCATGGGGCGTCAACGTTTATGCTCCGCTGAACGCCCGTTTTCCAGTTTCAGAGTGTTAGTCCTCAGCTTTACCCAGCACTTTATAAGCCATCGCACCGAGTAACGCGCCGACAACAGGTGCTACCCAGAACAGCCACAGCTGAGCAACCGCCCAATCGCCGACGTATAACGCGACCCCGGTACTACGTGCTGGGTTGACTGACGTGTTGGTGACCGGAATGCTAATCAGGTGGATCAGTGTCAGACCAAGACCAATCGCGATGGGTGCAAAGCCTGCAGGCGCGCGGTCGTCGGTCGCGCCAAGGATAATGATCAGAAACATCATGGTCAGCACCACTTCAGCAACAAGGGCTGCCACCATGGAGTAGCCTCCGGGTGAGTGTTCCGCATAACCGTTGGACGCAAAACCGGCAGCCAGATCAAAACCTGGTGCACCGCTGGCAATAACGTAAAGCACACCGCCCGCGATCAGACCGCCAATGACCTGGGCGATGATATAGCCCGGTAATTCACCCGCGGGAAATCGGCCGGCAGCCCATAACCCGACAGAAACCGCCGGATTCAAATGACAACCGGAAATGTGGCCAATGGCATACGCCATTGTCAGCACGGTTAATCCAAATGCTAAGGAGACACCCAACAGACCTATGCCTACCTCAGGGAAACCCGCTGCCAGCACGGCGCTGCCGCACCCGCCAAAGACTAACCAGAACGTACCAAACGACTCAGCCAGATATTTATTCATCAGATCCCCACCCGTTTGTTTTTTTTATATTCTATTTCCAAAATAGTACGGGTGTGTAAAACCATGGTAAAAAACTTCGATGCACAGGCTAACCGTTCGCGTTGACCACCCCATCACCTACCTGAATTTCACCAGCGCCCGCTACCGCTGCATAAACGCCTGCCACCGGATACTTACCTGCCTCGCCTACCTGAATGCGATTGTGTTTAACCAGCGTTTTTAGAACGTCGATATCCTGCTCGATACCCGGCTGAGCCAATGTGGTCATCACACAGCGTGGATCTGCCATGGTAACAACAATACCCACCTGATCACCTAACAGCAGTGCTTCGCCTATCCAATCGTTCTCGATAAATCCTTGCTCACTGGTATTGATAACAATATTCATGCGGAAGCGACGCTGATCAAAGTTACTGTCAGGTTTCGCCTGACTCAGCTGATTCAACGTAGAGGTAGTAATCACAGACAAAGGGAAAACATCAAAAAAGGACTCCGGTGGCACCGGTGAATCTACACCCATCGCATCGAATAAGGCCGCGCCCAGAGGTTGCGCAAGGGTTGTGTCGCTGTTGCCCGCAGGGTCAGCACCGCTGACATCCGGATAGTAGTGATCAATAGTGAAATCTTTTGGTGCCGATGAAACAAGCTTCACATCACGCCCGAAGTGTTTAGACAGCACAGCATCACAATCGTCGTCGTCACTGCATACCTGCGCACCGTCCGGCAGGCTGATGCGAACCCCCGGCAGCGGTTTACCCGCGCTGGGCGGTGTTACAAAATTGGCCTGGCAGGACAGTACGCCCGGAAACCGTTTTACACTTTTGGCGCTGACTACCCTGCCTGTCTCCACGTCGATCAGCGCGTAAGCCCGATCTCCCAGCAACCCCCCAGAAGTCAGTGCGGCCTGGGTAAGCGTTTCTCCCGCCATAGACTTAACCGGGTATCGGTAGAGGCCAGCTACCTGACCGATTGCTGTTTGTGTTGTCATCGCACTGCCCTACTCATGGTTCTAAGCGGACAAACTACCATACCCCTTACCTGGTGTGTTATGCAGAGCAACAGAATTTAATCAGACATCATCTTTCTTAACATCACCGGCGCAACAATACAG
>CBDUMB010000165.1:0-7106 GCA_965368205.1 uncultured Pseudomonadaceae bacterium
CGTCGCGTGGGCGACGAGTCGATATCTGCTGCTGTCCGTTCTACGCCTGGGGCTGGTCCTGGCAGCCAGCGGACTCCTGCTGGCAGCCATCGCCGACTCACCTTACCTGTTAGCAGCAGGCTTATTTATCGCTGGCATTGGCGGCGCCTGTGTATGGATACCCGCACCGGTCATCGCTGCCGATGCATTACCCGCAGCACGTCGTGGCCTTGCTGTTGGTCTGATGGGTTCAGGTATCGGTCTGGGTATTGCATTCGCCAGCATCCTCAGCGGCTCCCTCCGATCAGATATCGGCGACCGGGCCTGGGCCAGCGTGTATCTGATACAGGGCGCCATAGGTCTTGTTGTTGTGGTTGCGGTCCTTGTTGTGGTTCGTCACCAACAGGCCAGGCCAACCGGAGGTGCGGGTATCGGCGGCTTCGGCGCTCTGCAGAGAATGCATGGCTGGCTACCGCTTACCGTTGCTTATTCCACGTTTGGCTTCATGTATCTGCTGGTTATGGGTTTTTTGACCACCAGACTCGAAGATGACAGCGGATGGAGCAGTGCGGACGCCTCAGCGGCTTTCACATTGATGGGGGGCGCCATGATTTTCGGTGGCCCGTTACTGATCAGCCTTGCTCAACGAATAGGCGTCCGCTGGTCTATCGTTCTGGCATTCGGACTCTGGCCCGTTCTTATTGGCGTTGTTCTCACCGGCGTGCAGACACCAACCCTGGCGGCGTGTATTGGCCTCGGTTTGCTGTTCAGTGGCATCCCTTCGCTCATGACGCTGTATGTGGTTGAAAACACCTCCGCGCAGAACTATGGACCCAGCTTTGCTGCCGCCACTTTAGCATTCGGCGTAGCGCAAACTGTCTCGCCCCCTGTTGGCGGCTTCATTGCTGATCTGAGTGGCTCGTTCACACTTGTCTTCCTGCTGGCGAGCGCCATGGGCCTGGTCGGCCTGTTTGCAGGATTGCGGATGCCGAGGGAGGACACCAGGGCTTGATTAAAAACTTTTAATCACCGGACGCTGACGACACATAGGTACGCACCCGGGCTTCGAGTTCTGCATTGGTCAGACCTGCTTTGCGCGCAAGCTCAATGGATTGATCGATATCCATGCGGTGATCCTGCGCCAGGTGGACTGCAAGCCAGGCGCTGGCACGATTGCCGCTGGAGCAATGCAGCCAGACCGGTTGCCTATGATGTTTTTTTACCAATGCTGAAATACGCTGCATCGAATTCTGGTCAAAGGCTGGCCCTTCTCCGGAAATCGGTACCTGGTAATAGGTAAGCCCTGCCTGTGTGACCGCGCCAGCTTCGTCCCAATCCATTTCCTTTGGGCTGCGCAGATTAATCACCACCTCAACGCCCGCATCTTTTGCAGCGTTGATGCCGGCAGCATCAGGCTGTGCAGAAAAATACAGGTGTTTGACCTTCACTACATTCTCAGCTGCACCCCAGCTTTGCGGTTCACTGATGTCTGCAGCAGTAACCGTTGACTGCCGTTGACCCTTGTTCTTTTTATGCTGTCCGGCATGCGGTCCTTTACCACCCTGCCCCTGGTGCTTTCGCGGTGATGCCTGACCAGGTGGATGCCCAAGCACCAGCCCCCTTTCCTGAGCTCTGATCGCCATTTTTGCGTGATTCTCTGCCCGTATGCGTGCTCGTTCTTCGTCAGTAGCCGCACTATGCATACGCTGCCGCATGGCCGCACGCTCTTCTTCGGTCATCAGTTCTTTACCGGTCACGTATTTTGGCGCCTGTTGGGAATCAGCTTTTTGCCCATCCCCTGACAGGGACTCACCCTGAGCGTGTCCAATCGTGCCCATCAATGACAGTGTGAGCGCTAACGCCAGTCTCACTGGCAGCGACATCGCAGAGTTTCTGCGGAGGCTGTTGTTGCTACGTGAATAAATAAACATATCTCTCTCCATTTTGTTAAGGGCCGCCAGTTAGTCGTTTAACTCAGCAAACCAGGCGCCGACTGATAAAGAATGAATCCACCCATAACGATCAGGAAGATGCCAAAAGTCCTGCGAAGTTTTTCCTGTGGAATCCGATGCGCAAAGGTACTGCCGGCAAAGCTACCCACAATTCCTATGGTGCTGATCAGCAGAATCACAGCCAAATCAAGGTCCAGGCCTTCCGCCTGCATGACATCCAGGTATTTAAAAAAACCAGCAAATGATTTCATGGCGATAATAACAAGGCTTGTGGCCACCGCTCGCAGCATGGACAAGCCACCCAGCAGTACCAGGGCCGGAACCACTAGAAAGCCGCCGCCTACACCAACAAAACCGGTAAGCCAGCCAACAGCAACGCCTTCACCGCCAATCTTGATAAAACTATGCGGACGAGCTGATTCTGAATTGACGCAAAGCGGACGCAGCATCAGATAGGCTGCCGCCAGCATAACAAGCGCAAACACCGTGAGCTGCAGCGCTCCGCTTACAAACTGCGATGTCCAGGCACCGCCATAAGTACCCACCATGCCAGGCACACCAAACAGGAGAACGTAGCGCCAATCCACCTGATGAGCACGTATATAGGGCAAGCTGGCGGCCATTGAAATCAAACCTACTATCGCAAGGGAGCCCGCGATGGCCAGCTTTTCAGGCTGGCCCACCAGATACACAAGCACCGGCACGGTCAGGATGGAACCGCCAGAACCCAGCATCCCCAGACTCAATCCAATGGCAAGGGCGCCCGGCCAAGCGAGGAGATAGATCACTCTGACAAATCTCCGCACGCCGCAGTTTTGAGAGGGATTTTGAAATAGCGCGTGCCGTTGTCCTCAGCAGGAGGAAATGCGCCGCCGCGCATATTGAACTGTACCGATGGAAACAACAATTTGGGGGCGGCCAGCTGTTTGTCCCGGGCTTCACGCTCAGTGACAAAGGCTTCAAGGGTTACCCCATCGTGAATGTGTACGTTGTTTGCGCGCTCTTCTGCAACTGTTGTGAGGTTACAGAACGTCTCGCGCTCTTTGGTGCCGTAGTCGTGGCATAGATAGAGTTTAGTATCTTCCGGTAGCGCCAGGATCCGTCGAATCGATCTGTACAAAGCTGCCGCGTCACCGCCAGGAAAATCCGTGCGGGCGGTACCGTAGTCCGGCATAAACAGCGTATCGCCTACAAACGCCATACCCGGAAAAACGTAAGTGACACACGCAGGTGTATGGCCAGGCGTTTCCAGAACGTGTCCGGTGATATTACCCACCTGCAACGTACTCTCCGCAGATAGAAGCTGATCAAATTGATGACCGTCCGAAGCAAACTCGGGCTCCACGTGGAAGACGTCGGCAAACGTCTGTTGCACCTGCTTTACCAGACCGCCCATGGCCGTTTGTCCACCAAGATTGCGCTGCAGAAAACGCGCAGCTGACAAGTGATCTGCGTGAACGTGCGTATCCAGAATCCAGTCCACGGTCAGCGCATTGGTCTTGACGTAGTCGATGATCTGCTGCGCTGAAGTTGTATCGACCCGACCGGAGGCCGGGTCATAATCAAGCACCGAATCAATAATCGCGCATACAGCCGCGCTCGGGTCGCTGACCACATAGCTGTAGGTGTAAGTCGTCGGATCAAAAAACGTCTCGACCTTCGCTTGCCTTACCATTATTTAAAAACCAAAAAGTATATCGTTATTCTATATGGTTATAGCTAAAACTGTGCCAACTATTTTCTCCATATGAAACAGACACTTAAAAACAAGATAAAGTGGAAACTGCCAATTTTGACACGACTTATAGTGGAAATACTGCCATAGTTGGCAGTTATGGCTCACCCTCGCAAAACACATAAGCCGCTTTCAGAAGACGTTGTCATGATTCTGGACGCTTTGCCCCATCCTGCCATTGCACTCAGCACTGACTACCGCATCCTCGCGGCGAACCGCGCTTACCGGGACCTGTACTCGTTTGCACAAGGACCTATCCAGAAACGCTGCTACCAGGTCTCTCATGGTTATTCCGTCCCTTGCGACAAGGCAGGCGAGTCGTGCCCCCTGAAAGACAGTTTCGACTCCGGCGAAAATACCCAGGTACTGCATATTCACCACACGCCGCGAGGCGAAGAGTATGTGAACGTCGAAATGTGGCCCGTCAAGGATCCTGAAACAGGGCATGTACGTTACTTCATCGAGCAGATCCATCCTTCCACTGCAGGCTCTACACGCTCTGCGCCTGATAGATTAGTGGGCCGATCAGCTAAATTTCGAGAGATGCTGGAACTCATCGAGCGCAGCGCACCCAGCAACGCCACAGTAATGTTGTTAGGCGAATCCGGAACCGGCAAGGAACTCGTGGCGCAAACCATCCACCGCTTGAGTCATCGAAACAGCCAACCTTTTGTGCCGGTAGAATGCACCGGGCTACCGCAATCATTATTCGAAAGTGAACTGTTCGGATATGTTAAAGGCGCGTTTACAGGCGCAAGCACAAACAAAACCGGATTGGTTGCCGCAGCACAAGGCGGCACACTCTTCCTTGACGAGGTGGGAGATATTCCCCTCAGCGAACAGGTAAAGCTGCTGCGCCTGCTGGAAACAAGACGCTATCGACCCGTTGGAAGCAGCGATCAACAGGAAGCGGATTTCCGCCTTATCTGCGCGACTAACAAAGACCTACACGCCATGATGCAGGAGGGCCTGTTTCGAGGAGACCTGTACTATCGGCTTAGAGTTTTTGATATCACCCTGCCCGCGCTGAGAGAGCGCGAAGGCGATCTGGAACTTTTGATTGATACGCTGAAAGCCCGTCTGGGTATAACAGATATTTCCTTCGATAAAGAAGCCCTGAACTGTCTGAAGACATATGCTTTCCCGGGAAACATCAGAGAATTGCGCAATATTATTGAACGCGCCTCGCTACTGACAACGGATGGCAAGGTTGGGCTACGCCACCTACCCGAACAGTGCACTGCGCATCCAGCGCCACAACGCGACAACAACAGAACAGAACATGCGACGATCATGACGCTGCAAGAGGCTGAACGCCAATATCTTCAACAAGCCATCAACACCTGCCAGGGCGACCGCAAACAACTCGCAAAACAACTCGGTATCAGCGAGCGGGTGTTATATCGCAAACTCGCTGAACTACGTTCAAGCTGAGGAAGCCCGAGCACTACACCGAGTGTGCAGCGACGCGATCCCCGTAAATAGTTGCGTTTACCTCCGGGTCGCCCACTACGCCGGGGCTGAATTCATAAACAAAAACACCCATGATACGCAGCGTGTCTCCCTCAACCGGGGTAACCCGGTGCAGTGAATTACATCCTTTGAAGATGCATAAAGCGCCAGGCTCACGCCCCACAGAGATAATGGTATCGTCCCGCTCGCCCTGCAGAACCGCACCGACATGTGCATAGTTCTGGTCGATATCTGTGCGGGTATCAGGCGACATCTGGAACTCCCCCCCGACTTTCGAAGGCTGAATCATCAGCGTCATGGTAAAAGAGTTATCTGCATCGAAGTGCCAGGAAGATTCATCCCCGGACTGATAACAAACATAATTCGCTGGTTGATACGGATCTTCGTTGTCAAACAGATCACCTTCGTTGACTATCTCTTTAACAAGCTGCCTAACACTCTCAGAATGATAGAACGACTTCAACACGGAATCTTCAGCCAGCTGGTCATAAGCAATCATGCGCACACTGGAGCGATCCTGCAGATTACGCGCATGATCAGCAGGCAATTCTGGATCCTGCTGGCGGTGAAGGTAGCAGTTTCTCAGCGAGTTATTATGGTTAGCATAGGGCTGCAGGTTGATCGCCTCTTCGGCCATTGCAGCCAGAGCCTGCCTGGTCACAAAATCGGGCAATACGCAGTAAAGGTTATCTTCAAGCTCCCTGCGACAGCGCTCTATAAGTACCGCTCGAGGCGTATTTTCCCCATCGATTATCGGGTAAACCTGAGTATTAATGATCTCGTCTATATTGCGTGCCCCGGCCATTTCCGCCTCCCCTGCAGAGCTAATTCAGGGGATAAGGTAGCACATGGCGCCCTGGCCAGGCACCAACCTTCGACCGCAAAAACTGAACAGCCAGTAGATTCTACTGATCTTCAGTTTTCATGTGGTCATACAAGTGAACGATATTTCTACCGTTATCTTTTGCCAGATAGACAGCCTCGTCGGCAAACTTCAAAAGCTGATTCAAGTCGTTGGGCCGCTGAGAGGTTGAAGCAATACCAATACTGATACTCAATTCTATAAGAACACCATTGCTCATTTCATAGGGTGCGTTGTTCAGAGCAACACGCATCCGTTCAGCGATGATCTGAGCATGCTTTAACGCACAGCCTGGAAGTCCAACGACAAACTCTTCACCACCATAACGTCCGGCAATATCATCAGGGCGAATAGAACCCTCTATCAGTGCAGCAATGTGTCTCAGGACTTCATCACCCAGGTCATGTCCATATTGATCGTTCACCCGTTTAAAGTAATCCACATCGATAAACAGAATCGAGAGATCCTGCCCCTCACCCTCGCCACACCGTTCGTACTCAACTTCAAGCTCCTGAACCAGCATATACCTGTTAGCTATGCCCGTTACCGGATCTTTAGTTGCCATCTGCCGCAACTGCTGGCGCGCGCGGAAAAGCTCTTCTTCAGCTCGGATTCTGGATTCCGTATTCTGATGGGCGGCAATCAGGGTGCCTAGCGCATTCACCAGCGGCCTGATCTGATCCACAATATCTTCGTCGTAACCCTGCTCTCGATTTGCCACGCCAGCCATACCCAGCAATTTGGAGCCGGAATAGATTGGCATGCCCAGATAGCGATCCAGCGACGGATGACCTTTCGGCAGCCCGCCTCTGCGGGAATCATTCGATGGCTCATTGGCGATCACCATCTGCCCCGAGCGAATGGTTACGCCAAACAGCGAATCGAGGTTTCTGAATTCGAGGCCTGCACGCACGTTCTTTCGATAGAACTCACGGGTTTCTCTGCTCCACGCAATGTTTGTTATTGCATGTGTCTTTAGATAGGGCACATTTTCATCGTGCAGAATTTCACCAATAAAGCCGTAAGCACTTTCTGTGACTTCCAAAAGATCTTCAAGCGCTGCGTTGAAGACTTCGCGTGTTGTCAGCCCCTCGTTGATGACGTT
>CBDUMB010000166.1:0-7095 GCA_965368205.1 uncultured Pseudomonadaceae bacterium
TGCGGGGCTACCCGCCTTGTCACCACCCCCTTTCGACCCCAGCCTGTGGCTCGCCCTGTTACCCTCTTCAGTGGTTATTGCTCTGGTGTCCTACGTCGAAAGCTATTCCATTGGCGCCACCCTCGCGGCACGCAAGCAAACGCGGGTGAATTCCCATCAGGAGCTGATTGCCATCGGCGCAGCCAACATCGGCGCCGCCTTCACCGGCGCTTATCCAGTGGCAGGCAGCTTTTCCCGCTCCAGCGTGAATTTTTTAAGTGGCGGTCGTACCCCGGTCAGCAGCCTGGTTTGCGCAGCAGTGATCATGATTGTGCTGTTGTTTTTCACCCAGCTGTTCAGCGCCCTGCCGCATGCGGTTCTGGCTGCCATCGTGATGGTGTCTGTAGTAGGTCTCATGGACCTGAAGAGCTCGCGCCATCACTGGGCCATCCACCGCCACGATACCCTGACAGAAATCGCCACCATGCTCATGGTGCTGTTTCTTGGGGTAGAGGTTGGGCTGGCCGCAGGGGTGCTGCTGTCTATCGCATTTTTTATCCGCACCTCGAGTCGGCCTAACATCACCCAGGTAGGGCGGCTGGCCGACACCGAACATTTCCGTTCTATCAAACGCTATGATGTCGAGACGCTGCCCGGAGTCCTGGCCCTGCGCGTGGACGAAAACATTTACTTTGCCAATGCTGTGCAGATTGAAGACAAATTCCTGAAGCGCACCCAGCGACGCAAAGGCACCAAACACGTCCTGATGGTCTGTGGCTCCGTGAATATGATCGACGCCACGGGCCTGCAGATGTTGATCCGGCTGAACAATAACCTCAAACAGGCGGGCATTACTTTGAGCTTGAGTGATTTGAAAGGCACACTGTTGCCACACTTGAATGCAGCTGGACTGGACAAGATTATCACCGGGCAGATCTTTTTCAGCACCGATCGGGCGATGCGGTATTTTGCGGAGGAGGCTCGAGCAGAGGCTGAAGATAACCAAGCCCAGGAAGACGCCGACCCGCAAGCAAACCAACAGCCGAAGGCCTGAATACACGCCATGGGGACACTGGACAGATACATTACCGGCCACGCCAATCGCGCAATATTTGTGGTTATCGCGGTGCTGCTGAGTCTGATTACCCTGTTTGCACTGTTCGAAGAGATGGATGAAAGTCAGACGACCTACGGATTGTGGGAAGCGGGCCTCTACGTCATGCAGACGCTGCCTCGACGCTTTGATGAAATCCTCGTCTACGGCCTGTTTTTAGGTTACCTGATTGCGCTGGGCGGTCTCGCTGAAACAAACGAACTCACCATATGTCGCGTGTCGGGTATGTCTGCGCAACGCCTCTGTCTGGCGCTCGCCCCGTCTATGATTCTGTGGCTGTCGTTAAGTGTCATCGTTGCTGAATTCATTGCACCTGCCAGTGAACGGACCGCTGAAGTCGGCAAGCTGCAGGCACAATATGGCGACGACGCATTAGGTTTAATGGGCGGCTTATGGTTACGGGACCAGCAGCTGTACATGCGCTTGAACGCCATTGACGAAGAAGGTCAGATCTGGGGCGTTGAGCAACTCTGGCTCAATGACGACAAGCAACTGCAAACAACCATATCCGCGGCTTCCGGACGCTACTCTGAACCCGAACAGATGTGGTTGCTCCAGGATGTCGTCAAAACCGAGCTGATCAACGGCGCAGCCACCCAGGAATCTCTGGAACAATGGCGGTGGAATAATCCCATCACGCCAGAGCTGTTGGCCAGTCAGGCCTTTCTCGAACCGAACAAGATGTCTATGGCCGCTTTATACCGGCAGATCGCCTTTGCCCGCACGCAGAGCCTGGGTGTCTCCGAGTACGAACTGGCGTTCTGGAACCGGGTGTTGAAGCCGCTGACCTTTCTCGGCCTGACGCTGTTTGCGCTGGCGGTGGTCATCGGGCCACTGCGCGAGGTGGGCATGGGATTACGCCTGACTTTTGGCATATTTGCCGGGCTTGGGTTCAAGTACCTGCAGGATCTGTTTGCGCCTGCAGCCATCGTCTTCAACATCCCTGCACTTATCGCTATTCTCATTCCGATCGCCGTTTACTGGTTTGCGGCGATTGCACTGATCCGTAAAAACGCCTGACCAGATTGTCAGGCGACGCTTTCTGACTGGGGAGATATATGAAATTAGGACTGATGCTGGGTTACTCAGGCGCAGAACTGCGCATTCCACTGGACGACGTTAAACTGGCTGAACGCTTAGGCTACGACAGCGTCTGGACCGCTGAGGCTTACGGATCTGACGCCATTACACCACTGGCCTTTCTTGCAGCACATACCGACCGTATCCGCCTCGGTACTGCCGTGTTGCAACTGGCTGGACGCACACCTGCAAATACAGCCATGGCCATGGCAACCCTCGACAAGCTGGCCGGGGGCAACCGTGTGATCTGCGGCCTGGGCGTCTCCGGGCCACAAATTGTAGAGGGCTGGTATGGCCAGCCCTGGGGAAAACCTTACTACCGGTTAAAAGACTATGTCGCCATCATGAAAAAAATCTGGGCGCGGGAAGAACCGGTCACCCACGATGGCAAAGAAATTTCATTACCCTATAAAGGCGAAGGCGCCTTGGGTATCGGCAAACCTTTGAAGTCCATTCTGCATATGAACCCGAATATCCCGGTCTTCCTCGGTACCGGGATGGAGGCCACGGTGCGCATGACTGCTGAAGTGGCCGATGGCTGGCTGCCACTGGGTTTTGTTCCGGAAACCGCCCACCTGTACGACGACTGGATTAATCAGGGCCTGGAAAAAGCGGGCAAAGATGCAGATCAGTTTGAACGCCAGGCCATGGCCCAGGTGCGGGTCACAGAGGATGTGCAAGGTGCGCTGGACTCGATGAAACCGGGCATTGCCCTCTACGTGGGCGGTATGGGCCATAAAAGCATCAACTTCCACAAGGAAATGATGGTACGTCGCGGGTTCGGCGACGCGGCAGAGCGCATACAGGAACTTTACCTGGCCAAACACAAAGACGAAGCCATCGCTGCGGTACCCGATGAATTTGTCGACAGTGGCGCGTTGATCGGACCTAAAGATCGCATCGCCCAACGTTTTAAAGCCTGGGAAAACAGCGGCATCACCGGCCTGACCATCAGCGGCAACAGCGAAGCCATTACAACATTGGCGGAAGTTGCCCGGCTGAATTTTGCCTCGGCAGATGCGAAGGTCTGAGCACCCGTCTCAGCGGTTCAGGCGGTAGCCGCGACCCGCATAGTCAAAGTCATGCAGCTCGGCATTGGCCGGGCTGTGCAGATAATAGTTGTTATGATACGAGCGGATTTCCGCAATTTTATCTGCTTCGAACACATACCATTCGCTACCGCGCAGCAGCTGCACCTCGCCGGTTTGTGCAGGCACCCAGGACATACTCCACTCAATCACCGCCTCCGGCTCCTGCACCAGGGCATGATCCAACACCCAGTTAGCCTGGGTTTTAGGCGCCACCTTAGACCAGTAGTTAGCTAACTCACGAGCTCCACGAACGGCGCTGTGGTCAACAAAATAGTGCACCACGTCATCTGTAAAAGTCGACATCATCAGGTCGACATCGTAGGTGTTGCAGCCCGCATAATAGGTATTAATCAAATCAATATATCGGTGGCCGGTAGTACGGGGCGTAATCATATTTATCTCCGTCGAATCCGACCAACACGTCTGTTAAGTGTCATTGCCCAATTCGGCATTTAGCTCGTTAACGCGCAACTCACCGTCCCGGGTCTGCCCACCGATTTCCAGATAGCGTTGCATATTCGTCTGCGCGCTATCGTTTCGTAACAAGCGTTGGAACAGATAAGCTTCTTCAAGCAGGCCTTCAGCCAGAGGTTGATCAGAGGCCGTAACTGATGCTTTTGCCAGCCGCACAGACTCAACCGGAAAGCTGGCAATGCGACGCGCAAATTGATCAACCCAGGCCTCAATCTCATCGGCCGGGAAGATCCGATTCAGATAACCCCAGCGTTCAGCTGTGGCAGCATCGAGATCATCTGCACCCAGAATAACTTCCATAGCCCGAGCGCGACCGATCAGGCGCGGCAGCCGCTGCGTGCCGGTGCCGCCAGGCAGGATACCCAGCGGCACCTCCATCTGATTGATCCTGGTTTTGCCTTCAACACCAAAACGCATGTCCATGCTGGCGGCAAATTCGCTGCCGCCACCGCCAACGCGACCTTCAATCTGAGCAATGGTGACTTTATCCATGGTGCGTACCCGCTCGCACATGATGTGATAAAGATTCAACTCGGGATCTCTTTCCGCAGGTTTGTCTATGGGAAACTGCAGAATGGCTTCGACGTCGAAGTGCGCAATAAAAAAATCCGGATCTGCGCTCTTAAACACCACAACCGTCAGATCCGGGTCAGCTTTCAGCTCTGCCGTCAGCGCATTCAACTCAGCATACAACGGCAGTGTCAGTAGATTAATGGGTGGGTTATTGATCGTGACCACCGCCAGGCGGCCATCAACGTCTACCCGTAACAATTCATAGTCATAAGCCATCGTTATTCCCCCGTATAACTTTATCTTGATGTCCCCGAGCGCCTGGTCATACTTAGGCGCTATGTCCGAAATAACAATAACCAAGCGACAGAGAAGTTACACCCTGTTTCTGCTGGTGGTGGTGTTCACCTCAAGCCATATCGACAGACAGATTGTGGCCATTCTGCAGGAACCCATAAAGCAGGCGTTTCAGATCAGCGACACTCAGCTGGGGCTGTTAACGGGTGTTATGTTTGCTGTGTTCTACGCCACCCTCGGCATGCCGATGGCCATGTGGGCCGACCGTCGCAATCGCCGCAACCTGATTACTTTCTCCATTGCCACCTGGAGTCTGATGACGGCTTTGTGCGGTGCTGCGGTGCAATTCTGGCAACTGCTGATCGCGCGCATCGGCGTCGGCGTTGGTGAGGCGGGTTCCAACCCACCCTCACACTCAATCATCTCAGACCTGTACCCGGCTTCACAGCGCGGCACTGCCATGGCTATCTTTGCGCTGGGCGTGAACTTCGGCGTCATGTTCGGCTATCTGATCGGCGGCTGGGTTAATGAATTCCTCGATTGGCGCTGGGCCTTTGTGGCTGCAGGTGCACCGGGCCTTTTAATCGCGGTGGTTGTCCGCTACACCATGGTGGAACCCCCACGAGGTTACTCAGACGGTTTATTGGAGAGGCCTGTCGCCCCACCGTTCTGGGATGTTGTGAAACTCATGTTTGGCCATGTCACGATCCGCAATCTGCTCATGGCCAGCATGTTACTCAGCTTCGCAGGCTACGCCGCGATCGCCTGGGTGCCTGTTTATCTGCAACGCGTACATGAGTTTACTACCGGCGAATCCGGTACCGTTCTAGCCCTGGCTATCGGGGTTGGCGGCGGTATAGGCACTTTTCTCGGCGGCTATCTTGCCGACCGTCTGGCTAAATTCAGTGAAGGCTGGCGTGCCTGGGTTGTGCTTGTCGCAGTGATCGTTTACATACCCACCGCATACCTGAGTTTCACCGCAACGGATCCGTTCTGGGCGGCGGCCTGGTTTTTTGGACCGGCCACCCTGGGTGGGGTTTACCTGGGCACCAACTTTGCCATGCTGCAATCCCAGCTGCCGGTAGAGATGCGTGCGGTTGGAGCGGCGATTAACCTGTTTGTATTGAACATCATCGGCCTCGGCTTAGGGCCGCTTTCTGTTGGCATCATCAGTGACGCCACTGCTGCCAGCGACGGTGTCGACAGTATTCGCAACGGTTTGCTGGCCATGATTCTGGTCATGGTCTGGGGTGCGCTGCACCAGGCCCGCGTGGGTCAGTTAATAGCCAGGCCGGCGAGTGACTGACACGCCAGCGCGCACTCACCCACAATTCGTATCGTCTCAAGGAGATAGCCATGTCTGATCCGATTTACCAAAGCATCATCAGCCGCATCGACGAACTTTCTAACGAACTTATTGAGGTATCCCACGCTATCCACGCCCACCCTGAACTGGCTTTTCAGGAACACTTCGCCTGCGAAACGCTGACCAATTCTCTGGCAAAACATGGCTTCGAACCAGAAACAAATGTGTTCACGCTACCCACCGCGTTCGAAGCAAAACTGAATGCAACCAAAGCAGGCCCAACCGTTGCCATTCTCGCCGAATATGATGCCTTGCCGGGCATTGGACATGCGTGCGGTCACAACATCATTGCAACAACCGCGTTGGGGGCGACCCTCGGCTTGCAAGCCGTAGCAGAGCTACTACCCGGCAAAATCCGTTTAATTGGCACACCCGCAGAGGAACGCGGCGGCGGTAAAGAACTGATGGCACGCGCCGGTGCCTTTGATGGCGTAGATGCAGCCATGATGATTCACCCGGCAGGTGTCAACCTGGCATCGATGCCATGCATCTGTGTGGCTGAAGTTGAAGTCATCTATCACGGTAAATCCGCACACGCGTCAGCCATGCCCCACAAAGGCATTAATGCGTTAGATGGCTTGTTGTTAGCGTATCAGGCTATTTCCAATCTCCGACAACACATCCGCGCCAGCGAGCGCATTCATGGCATCATTACCCAGGGTGGCGATGCACCCAACATCGTTCCTGACCATTGTGCAGGCGAGTTTTATGTTCGAGCAGCTAACGAAAAAGACCTGGCCAAACTGAAACCACGTGTACAAGCCTGTTTTGAAGCAGGCGCCAAAGGCAGCGGCTGCGAAGTTGAGGTGAACTGGGCAAACGTCGATTATCTCGACCTGAACACAAACTGGCCGCTGGCGGAACAGTTTCGTGAGCATGCCCAGAGCCTGGGACGTGAATTTGTACCTTTTGAAGATGCCAGAAAGTTTGGTGCTGGCAGCACCGATATGGGTAACGTCAGTTACCGTGTGCCTTCGATACACCCAATGCTGGCAGTTGCGCCACCCAGCGTGGTTATCCATAACCCGGAGTTTGAAAAATGGGCGGGCTCGGATAAAGGCGACCAAGCCTGTCTGGATGGCGCCAAAGCGTTAGCTCTGACCGCCGCAGATTTCATCTTGTCTCCAGGACTACAGGATCAGACCCGCAAAGCCTACGATGTATCCCAGGGTTTATCGTAAGCT
>CBDUMB010000167.1:0-7075 GCA_965368205.1 uncultured Pseudomonadaceae bacterium
AAGAAGGTCGACGAGGGTAAGGATGCTGCCACCGCATCTATTGAAGGGGGGCTGCGCGTTTCAGAGCCATTCTGCTGACGTCGCTGACAACCTTTTTTGGTCTGGTGCCGATTCTCACAGAAACGTCCATGCAGGCTCAGATGGTCATCCCCATGGCGGTGTCTTTAGCATTTGGTATTTTGTTTGCTACGGTTATCACGCTGATTCTGGTGCCATGTCTGTACAACATCCTCGGTGATCTTGGTATGCGGCGTGGGATGGCGCAGGAGACACCGGTGCCGAAGATGTCCGAGAGCTAGTCGAACGACTTCTCAGTCGAACGACTTCTCAGTCGTACAACATAGCCGCGGCTAACAGGGCCTGTGTGTATTGAGTTTGCGGGTTGCTGAAAATCTGATCAGCGTCTCCTTGCTCCACCACCACACCATCCTTCATAACAAGTACTCGGTGCGCAAGCGCACGCACCACAGCCAGGTCATGACTGATAAACAAATAGGCCAGCTGGTGTTTCTGTTGCAGTTCGCGCAGCAGTTCAACAATCTGCGACTGCACCGACATGTCCAGTGCAGAAGTGGGTTCATCCAGCACAATAAAATCCGGTCGTAATACCTGGGCGCGGGCAAGGGATATTCGCTGGCGCTGACCCCCGGAAAATTCGTGTGGATAGCGGGACATCCAGCTGGGTTCCAGGCCCACTTCTTCCAAGGCTTCTACGACCCGGGCGTCGACCTCAGCCGGGGAGAGTTGTCGTTCGTGTACGGATAACCCTTCTGCAACAATGTCACGCACGGTAAGACGTGGCGACAGGCTGCCGTAGGGGTCCTGAAACACCATCTGCATATTACGTCGCAGACTTTTGAGTTCCTGGGCTTTTAAAGTCTGTATGTTGTTGCCGAGGTAACAGATCTGCCCACTGCTGGGTATCAGTTTCAGCGTGGCCAGGCCGAGGCTGGTTTTGCCGCTGCCAGATTCGCCCACAACCGCCAGGGTTTCACCGGCAACCACGGTAAAATTCATGGGGTGAACCGCAATAAACTGATCACTTTTACCGAACCAGGCCTTGCCGATGTTATATCCCACAGTCAGATCACGGGCAGATACAATTTCAGCGGCTTTTTCCGGTATCGCCAGGGGTCTGCCGCTTGGTCGCGAGTTAAGGAGGTGGTTGGTATAGCTGTGTTGAGGGTCTGTGAACAGCTGCTCGGTAGGTCCTTCTTCAACCACTTTGCCGTGGTTCATGACATACACACGATTGGCCATACTGCGCACAATACCCAGATCGTGAGAAATCATCAGAATGGCCATGCCCATGTCGCGGTTAAGTTCTTTGAGCAAATCCAGAATGCTGGCTTGGATGGTGACATCCAGCGCGGTGGTGGGTTCGTCGGCGATCAGCAGCTTAGGTGAGTTGGCCAGCGCCATGGCAATCATCACACGTTGGCGCTGACCACCAGACAGCTGATGTGGGTAGGCGTCAAGTTTGCCATCGGGGTCAGGTAGTTGGACCCGTTCCAGCAAATCCATTGCTTTCTGGTGCGCTTGCCTGCGACTAAGCCCTTTATGTACGCGCAGGGTTTCACCAATCTGTTTACCCACCGTGTGTAGCGGATTCAGTGATGTCATCGGTTCCTGGAAGATCATGCCAACTTCACCACCGCGTATGGCTTGCAGCTGGGCTTTGCTGGCACCAATCATCTGTTCACCGTCCAGCTCAATCGAGCCGGTGGGGTGCGAGGCATGGGGATAAGGCAGTAACTGCAGAACGGACAATGCGCTGACAGATTTGCCCGATCCCGATTCTCCAACCAGGGCAGCAATTTCGCCCGCCTGCAGATGAAAAGACACATCATCGACAACCTTGGTGTCACCAAATTGAACCGTCAGGTTAGTGACCTCGAGGATACGCTCAGACATTGCGCGTTGTGCCTATGCTGCGACGTGGATCAAATGCGTCCCGAACCCCTTCACCGACAAATATCAGCAGGGTCAGCATGGTAGCCAGGGTGACAAAAACCGATAGCCCAAGCCAGGGCGCCTGCAGATTGGCTTGTGCCTGAGTCAGCAGCCGGCCCAGGGAAGGGTAGTCTAATGGCAGGCCGAGGTTAAGAAAGTCCAGCGCCGTGAGGGTGGCGATGGAGGAATTCAAAAGGAATGGTGTGTAGGTCAGAGCCGCCGTCATCGCATTAGGTAAGACGTGCCGAAACATGATGGTCACGTTGCCCACGCCCATGGCGCGGGCGGCACGTACAAATTCAAAATTACGCGCACGCAGAAACTCTGCGCGTACGACGCCGGTCAAGGCCATCCAGCTGAACAGGGTGAGCGTCACCAGCATCCAGAAAAAGGTAGGCTCAACAATGCTGTTTAAAATGATCAGCACAAACAGCACCGGCAAACCGGTCCATATTTCCACCATGCGCTGACCGATGAGGTCGGTGAGGCCGCCAAAGTAACCCTGTAAGGCGCCTACGGTAATGCCGATGGCAGATGCGAGTATGGTCATAGACAACCCAAACAGAACGGATAAGCGGAAACCGTAAATAAGTTTCGCCAGCACATCGTTGCCTGTGCTGTCGGTTCCCAGCAAGTGCTCGCTGTCTGGTGGGTGGGGCAGAGGCAACTCAACATTCCAGTTGATAGTGTTGTGGGAGTAACGGATGGGTGGCCACAGGACAATGCCATCCCTGATCAGGTCTGTAACATACGGATCACGGAAATCCGCGGTGGACGGCAGTTCACCACCAAGTTCTGTTTCCGCGTAGTCCACCAGCATCGGTACAAAAAGCTTGCCGTTTAACACCATGATGATGGGCCGATCGTTGGCGATCATCTCCGCACACAGGGTGATGACAAACAGAACAAGGAAAATACGCAGCGACCACAGCGCCCTGCGATTGGCGCGAAAGTTAGCTATGCGGCGTTGATTGATAGGGCTCATAGTCAGCGCGACTCAAAGTCGATGCGCGGGTCAACCAGCACGTAAACCATATCGCCGATCAGCTGCATCACCAGCCCAACAAGAGTAAACGCAAACAAGGTGCCAAACAGAATAGGAAAATCTCTGGTCATAGCTGCCTCAAAACCCAGCAGCCCCAGACCATCTAACGAAAATATAACTTCGATGAGCAGCGCGCCGGTAAACAGGATACCCACAAAGGCGGCGGGGAAGCCTGCAATAACAATCAGCATGGCATTGCGAAACACGTGTCCATATAACACGCGCTGTTCAGTTAAGCCTTTGGCGCGAGCGGTTAAGACAAACTGTTTAGAGAGCTCTTCTAAAAAGGAGTTCTTGGTGAGCATGGATAAAGTCGCAAAGCCACCTAATGTGAGGGCGGTAAGCGGCAATGCCAGGTGCCAGAAGTAGTCGACCACCTGGTCGACAAAAGACAGCGCTTCAAATCCTTCAGAGGTTAAACCGCGCAGCGGAAACCAGGACAAATAGTTGCCGCCGGCAAAAATTATGATCAGCAGAATCGAAAACAGAAAGCCGGGTATCGCATAGGCAGCAAACAGCACGGCGCTGGTTGCCACATCAAAACGGCTGCCGTCACGCACAGCTTTAGCGATACCCAGGGGTATGGATATGCTGTAGATGAGTAGCAATGACCAAAGCCCCAGAGAGATGGAGACCGGAATGCGTTCAATAACAAGGTCGACCACGGGGCGATCCTGAAAGTAACTGTCGCCGAAATCGAAGCGCATGTAGTTCCAGATCATGAGAAAAAAGCGTTCGTGGGCCGGCTTGTCAAAACCAAACTGTTTTTCCAGTTTGGCCAGGAATTCCGGGTCAAGGCCGGAAGACCCCTGATAGCTGGAGCTGCCGCTGGGGCCTTGTGAGCCAGCTGCGGAGATGTTGGCGGTGGCGCCACCCATGGTCATACCGGAGGCTTCAGCGATGGCCTGTTCAACCGGTCCGCCCGGCGCAAATTGCACAATCACAAAGTTGATCGCGATGATGCCAAACAAAGTTGGAATGATCAGCAGCAGACGTTTGAGTAAATAGCGCCCCATCAGCGACCTGTCCTGCCAAGGTAGTCACGCACTTTTGCCGCTTTGGCTTCATCCCACCACCAGGTGTCGCGATAACCAATGCGCAGCAGCGGTTCGGTCTCTTTGTAGCCAAACTTATCCCACCATACGAGACCGTGGCTGGAGCGGGAGGTACCCGGCATGAAATAGAAATTCCACAGCAGAACCCGATCCAGAGCGTGTATTGCCGCGAGGAATTCGCGTTCATTGCTGGCGCGATTAACAGCGTCAATCAGCTGATCAACCGCCGGATCTTTCATGTGTGGCCAGTTGTAGCTGTAAGCCTGCTCCGCGGCGGCAGACGAAAAATTATTCTGCAGTAAAACCGTGGGGGTGTTGTTGGGCAGAAACCAGATCGCGCCGCCATCAAAATCACCTGAGCGCATGCGGTACAGCCAGTTGGACACCTCTGGCGCAACAATCGTGGCATGAATACCGAGACGTTCCAGGACGCGCTTGTAAGCTATCCAGGAAAACCCCAGCGCGGTAGATACCGCAACCAGCTGCAACTCAAAAGGCTCACCCGTGACCTTGTTGACCATGACATTGTCGCGGATTTCCCAGCCAGCGGCGTCAAACAGCTCAATGGCTCGAATGATGTTGCCGCGGTTAAAACCCTCTCCCGCCCCTGGTGGTGGCGCAAACTCTTCAGTAAATACTCGAGGTGGCACCAGCTCGCGCATGGGTTCCAGTAACGCCAGTTCGTCGTCTGAAGGCAGCCCGCTGCTGGCCATACGCGAGTTGTGGAAATAGCTGCGTGCTAAAGACCAGAACCCGCGCTGTACAGCTTCGTTACCCCAGGCGGGGTCCCGCACCAGCCACAGCGCTTCGCGTATACGTATGTCTTGAAAGCGTTCCTGGCGCAGGTTCCAGAATATGGGCCACCACAGACCTGAAGGCAGGGATACTTTCTTGGCTTCCTGTCTGAAATAACCGGCCTCTTTAGCCGGGATTTCGTAGGAGCGGAACCATCGTCCAGGCACTTCCTCTTCGCGCAGATCCGAGACGTGGCTTTTTACCGCTTCATGACGCACCTGATCGTCGCGGAAATAGTCGTATTTGATGATATCGAAGTTGTAGCGTCCGCGGTTCACGGGCAGGTCTGCCGCCCAATAATCTTCGACCCGTTCATATTCAATCCAGCGGCCGATCTTAAAATCTTTGACGCGGTATGGGCCGCTGCCCAACGGCGGTTCAACGGAAGTTTTAGAAGGATCGCGTCCTGCCCAGTAGTGTTTGGGCAGCACCGGCACGCCACCAATACGATAGGGCAACACCGGATCGCCATGAAACGCTTCATCTATCAGGTAACGTACTTCGTTAGGACCGATGACCTGGGCGTCGGTGAATGCAGAGAAGGGTTGGGAGATGGTGGGCGCGGCGTGGGTTTGATACACCTCAAAGGAGAACAGAAGATCGTCTACGGTGACGGGCTCGCCATCGTGCCAGTAGGCGCCGTCGCGGAGTTTGAAGGCAACCCAGTCGCCGCCGTCAGCGTAGTAGACACCTTCGGCCAGCAGGCCGTAACGGCTGGCAGGTTCATCGCGTGCTTCTTCAAGTAAGCCATCATAAATATGGCTGTAGTAGCTTTCCCAGAACGCCACGCCCAGCACCGTGCGACCCTTTGTTGCCCAGGCGACAAAGTTGTCCCAGTTGCCCTGTTCGCCAAGACGTAAGGCGCCGCCTTTAGGCGCATCAGGATTAACGTAGTCAAAGTGGCTGAAGCCGGGTGGGTACTTCAGTTCGGAGAGATAGGCGTAACCATGCGCGTAAGGAATGCCGCTGGGGGTCTCTGCTGCCAGATCATAGTCCGCGATCGCGTCATTTAAACTGCTGACGCAAAGGCAAACGACAATGGCAAAGCGCAACCAGGCGGCCATCAACAGGAGCTCCCCCAAACCCTTGGATGTACTGGACTATATCGATACCGCCGGCAACTATGAAGCGTTTAAACCGGGTAACGACTCGGAAAAACCTTATAAATCCGGCTCAAAACGAAATGTCTTACCAGGGGGTTGTGGGTCTGGTTTGTGTGGTGGACGGGGATGGAGCGGATGGTGCGGCCGGTGTGGGAAGAATATGGGGTAGCGGTCATCGCGTAAATTGACTAAATCCTGCTCGGGCTGTGCGGGCGCCCGTGGTGCTTCGATACGGTTAGCCGCGCGCTGTGCCTCTCTGGCCAGTCGTGCGCGTTCAAGTTCTTCGGCAACGGTCAACATTTGCGTAATGAGTTCGTCGGAAGATAGAGACGGTTGACTGCTCTGCGGCAGCACAATGGTCTCAGCGGTTGCGTTGTGTATGTCGGAAAAATTGGCTTCACCAAATTCCCCGATGCTGCGATAGGCCAGGGTTTCCGCAAAAAAAGAAGCACTGACCAGCATGAGCAGAACTGCTGGCAGGATTTGGGCCAGGGCAGCGTTAACCGGTAGGTATTTCAATTTTCACCTCAACGCCATCAACGACTTCGCGTATTTCACTGGGTTCATCTTTGAGTATCAGACTACCGCCAATGGCGGTTTTCTTGTCATCCGCGTCAGCTTTGAACATGTCTGGCAACATCGGTTCGCGTGCATGTATGGTGTCTGCCTGTTCGTCCACAATATCGTCAAGCAGCTCTCGCGACAGGTTAATGGGTGCAGGCGCCTCTGGTTGCACAGGCGCAACTTCTACCGATGGTTGAATGGCGCGAGGCTCCTGCTTCCTGGGTCTGGTGTCCTCCGGCGCGCTCTCCGGCGTCGTGCTGCGACCGCAGGCAGTCAGTAGCAGGCATACCATCAACGGATAAACTGCAGTGGGTAGAATTTTTGCGTTGATCATGGCCTAAACTTAACAATTTTAACTTTAACAACCAATGTCCGGGGCCGCTGTGCCTGTCGCCATCTCTGTTTTTGCATAGTTTTGATCAATTTTCATAGGCAAGGTTCCATCTGCAGATTAGGCTGCGTGGCATGAATTTACTCTGGCGTAGAAGCACGGCTGTTGCCTTTATTCTCCTGGCGTTGCCGGCGCTGCTGGCGGCTGCGCTGCGCCTGCAGAATCAGCT
>CBDUMB010000168.1:0-7021 GCA_965368205.1 uncultured Pseudomonadaceae bacterium
ATTGAAGGAGATTGAACATGCCCAGACTGAGACAAGTACCTCGCGCAGAAGCCGACGCCAGTGTCATTCCTTACTACGACGCGTTGTTCGGACCCGACCGGGACCCGGTGGCGGAGCCTGGTACGGCAACGGGAACGCCGGGCGACTGGTGGACTGTATTTGCGCAGGTGCCAGATTGTCTGCACCACATGGTGCAGGGTTTTCAGTTTTATCGTGGTGAAAACCGCCAGTTATCCGGCCGGTTGCGCGAGCTGGGCCAGGCGCGTGCCGGTTTTGCACGGGGCAGTCAGTTCGTTTTTTCACAGCACTGTAAAGCGTTGCGGGCTGCGGGGTTTTCAGAAGAACAGATCAGCGCGATACCGCACTGGTCGGCTACTGACCTGTTTTCAGATGTCGAACGCGCGGTGCTGGCTTATACCGACGACCTGGTTTTGCAGGGTGGTCGCGTCGCAGACGGCACTTTTGAGCTTCTCAGATCCCATCTGAACGATGTTGAGATCATTGAACTGACGTATATCACCTGTACCTATGAGTTACACGCCACCATGACGCGCGCCCTGCGGCTCGAGTTTGATGACGTGGATGAACGCATTGTGGAAGTGGCTGTACCTGAAGGTGAAAAGCGCGATATGGATTTCTTCCAGAATCTGGATGAGTAGTCTAAATATCGCCGCTGTTGCGCAGTGCCGCCAGGTCATCTTCGCTGTAACCCACGGATAGCAACATCTCGGTGGTGTAGGTGCCTACCTCACCACCAGGCCAGTCTGTTGCGCCCGGGCTGGCACTGAGTTTCGGCAGGATGGCCGGGATGGTGAGCTCCCCTTGCGGTGTTTCGACGCGTTCGAACAAACCTCTGGCCTGGTAATGAGGGTCTTCCATCATGTCCGCAACGCTGTAGATCGGCCCCACTGGGACATCTGCAGCTTCCAGGATTTGAATCACTTCAGCTGCACTGCGCGCACGTGTCCAGACGGCAATCAAGCCGTCTATGAATTCCTGGTGGGTCACACGTCCAGCGTTGTCCGCGTAGCGCGGATCCTCGGCAACATCATTGCGTTGCATGGCCTGCATCAGACGGACAAATATGGAGTCGCCGTTAGCACCAATCACAACGTGTTTGTCATCAGCGCACAAATAGGTGTTTGTGGGCACGATCCCGGTGATGGTTGAGCCAGAAGGTTCACGAATAGCACCTCCACCTGAATATTCAGGCACGACCCCTTCCATCAGATTGAACATGGCCTCATAAAGGGCAACGTCAACAACCTGTCCGCCGGTGCCGCGATCCTGTTTGCGTTCCAGTAATGCTAACAAGACGCCCAACACGGCGTGAATACCCGCAATGGTATCGCCGATACTGAGGTTGGGCCGAACCGGTGGCTCGCCGGGAAAACCGTTTACGTAGCGAAAACCGCTATACGCTTCAGTCACTGACGCATAGCCGGGTTTGGTGCTGTTAGGACCTGTCTGGCCATATCCGGAAATACGCGCGAAGATCAGATCCGGGTTTAATGTTTTAAAATCCTGCGGCCCTAATCCCCATTTTTCCATAGTCCCGGGTTTAAAGTTTTCGATGACCACATCAGCGGTGGTCATCAGTTTTTTCACCACCTCCCGGCCGGCTTCGGTGCGCAGGTTTGCGGTAACGGACTTTTTGTTGCGACCCAGAGAGCGCCACCAGTACGCTGTGCCGGAGTCGTCGAGCAGGCGCCAGCCGCGGATGGGATCGCCGGCGCCGGGCGGTTCTACTTTGATGACCTCTGCGCCGAAGTAGGCCAGTGTTGTGCCGGCAAAAGGCCCTGCCAGGAGCTGTCCAACTTCAATCACGCGGATACCATCCAGAGGGCGTGGGGCCATTACGGTGCTCCCCACTTGCTGGATACAGAGTTGCGAGGCACATCTTTGAAAGGACCGGTATCGAATCGAGGTTCTTTTGGCATGCCCATGACACGTTCGGAAATGATGTTTTTCTGAATCTCATCAGTGCCGCCAGCTATGGACACCGCAGGGACCGACACGAGGATTTCCGCAATGATGCCATCGTGGGGGCTCGCTTGCCCGCTGAGCAGTGCATCTGCGCCGCTGATCGTGGTATGCACCCGGGCAGCCAGACGTGCAATGTTACTTGCCGCCAGTTTGCCCAGAGAACCTTCAGGGCCCTGCGGTTTGCCAGCCTGTTGGGCAGCACGGGCTCGTGCTGCGGTCCATTGTGCGCTGCGCGACATGATCAGGAGTTTTGCGATTTCCTGACGGGTGACCGGGTCGTTGATGGCGCCGGTTTCCTGGGCGCGTTGCAGGATCAGATCGACGCGGCCTGCGCGTTGCGGATACCACTTATAAGGTTCGTTATCGATCTCGAGCTCTTCGCGGTATTCATCGTAAATCCGGCCTTGCTGTTCGGCAAACGACCCACCCCCGCGGATGCGGTCAAACGAGCGACGTTCGTGGGCAAGGGTGGTGACGGCGACTTGCCAGCCATTGCCTGTTTCACCGAGTAGATTATCTCTGGATACAACAGCGTCGGTCATGAACACTTCGTTAAAGCTGGCGTGTCCGTTCATCTGTTTAAGCTGTCGAACCTCGACTCCGGGTTGATGCATATCGATGATGAAGTAGCTGAGCCCCTGGTGCTTGGGTACATCCCAGTCTGTGCGGGCCAGTAACAAACCATAATCGGCATGATGAGCGCTGGTATTCCATACTTTCTGGCCATTGACGATCCCTTCGTCGCCCACCAGGTCTGCCCGGGTTGTCGACCCGGCCAGGTCTGAGCCGCTGCCGGGTTCGCTGAACAGCTGACACCAGCTGTCCTCACCGGTGATGATGCGTTTCAGATACTTGCGTTTCTGCGCGTCGTTGCCGTGGGCAAGCAGGGTGGCTGCGGCCAGCATGCGCACGCCGGATTGAGCAGCCCCAACGATGCCCATATCCTGGAACACAGCGGCTATATCCGCAGCTTCTTCTGCACTGGTGCCTTTGCCATAGTATTCCTCTGGCCAATCCGCAGTGGCCCAACCTGTGTCGGCAAGTTTGGTACGCCATTCCACCAGAGACAGCTCCGGATTCCAGTTATCGTTCAGCCACTGGCGTACTTCAGTTGTCAGATTTTCCATTGCTAAACTCCCATTGCCTGTAACATTCGCTCCCGATGGAAAGCAGGTGTGCCCATGAAAACCTCTGAGCTCTTGGCGCGTTTGAACCACAGATGTGTGTCGTTTTCCCAGGTGAAACCAATACCGCCATGCAGTTGAATGCAGTCGATGCCGGCCTGTAGATACGCTTCGCTGGCGGCGGCTTTCGCCAGACTGGCAAGTTCGGTGACGTTGTCGTTGTTGTCTAACGCAACAGCAGCCTGGTAGGCGGCAGATTTTGCGTTCTCCACCACAAGTAACAGATCGGCCAGCCGATGTTTGATGGCCTGAAAAGAGCCAATGGTGCGGCCGAATTGCACCCTCAGTTTGGTGTATTCAACGGCTGCGTCGAGCAGGGCCTGGGCGCCGCCCACCATTTCGTTGGCGAGCGCAACGAGGGTTAAGTTCTGCAGGGCGTTCAAATCAACAGGAACATCCTGGCCAAGCAGTTCTGCGTCGGCATTTTTGAACCTCAGGTCGGCCATTTTGCGGGTCGCATCCATGGTTTCAACCTGTTCTGCGGTGACGCCAGCGGTGCTCGCTTCTGTGACGAATAAGCGTGGTCCGTTATCTGTCGCTGCTGCGATGATCAAGGTGTCGGCCTGTTTGCCGTTCAGAACAAAACGCTTAGCGCCACTGATCTGCCAACCCTCTGAGGAAATTCGTGCGGTGCAATGCAGGTGGGTCGTGTAGAACTCACCACTGTCTTCACAAATGGCCAGCGCACCAATTTTTTCGCCGCTGAGCAGCGGTGCGAGCCAGCGCTGTTGCTGGCTCGGCGTGGCGCATGCAGCCAATGCAGTGGCTGCCATAACAATGCTGCCCATGTACGGGACGCAGATCATGGAGCGGCCAAATTCCTCCATGATGATCCCCAGTTCGACGGCACCAAAGCCTGAACCACCAGCTTGCTCAGGCAGATGTATTCCTGCCAGCCCGAGTTCGCCACAGATTAACTGCCAGACCGCCGGATCGTAGCCTGTTTCGGTATCCATGAGTTTTCGGGTTGCGGTGGTTGGCGCTTTTTCTACACAGAAGCGCCGTACGACATCACGAAAGTTGTCCTGATCTTGAGTAAAGGCAAACGCCATGGTTTGTTCCCCTGCAGTCGAATGGCGAATTGGATAATGTAACATGCAACCTGTACGCAACGACAAACAGAGTGGAACATGACGGTAGTCACCTGCATCGATGATCTGCGCCGCCTGCATCAGCGGCGTGTGCCAAAAATGTTCTACGACTATGCCGAAGCCGGATCCTGGACAGAGACCACGTTTCGACGAAATGCCGAGGCCTTTGCTGAACTTGCGCTGCGGCAACGGGTAGCGGTGGACATCTCTGCGCGTTCAATAGCCACGGATATGCTGGGCGAGCGGTGGCGCATGCCGGTTGGCATTGCGCCGACCGGACTTGCGGGTATGCAGCATGCCGATGGTGAAATTCTCGGCGCCCAGGCGGCAGAGAACTTCGGCGTACCTTTTGTACTGTCGACCATGAGTATCTGTTCCCTGGAAGAGGTGGCCGCCCACACCCGCAAGCCGTTCTGGTTTCAACTTTATGTCATGCGGGATCGGGCATTTATCGAAGCGCTGATAGAAAGGGCAAAAAAAGCGGGCTGCAGCGCGTTGGTGTTGACCCTGGATCTGCAGGTGATTGGCCAGCGTCATAAAGACGTCAAGAATAATATGACTGCGCCCCCCAAGCTGACCCTGGCCAATCTGATCAACATGGCCACCAAGCCAGGATGGTGTCTTGGCATGTTGAGAACGCCGCGGCACAGCTTTGGCAATGTGGTAGGACACGCTAATGGCGTTGAAAATCTGACTTCTTTATCCGCCTGGTCGGCAGAACAGTTAGACCCAACCCTCAGCTGGGAGGATGTTGCCTGGGTGAAATCCAAATGGGGCGGCAAACTGATTTTAAAAGGCATCATGGACAGTGAAGATGCAAAAGCTGCGGTGCAAAGTGGCGCAGATGCAATCGTCGTTTCTAATCATGGTGGCCGCCAGCTGGACGGCGCGCCGGCCAGTTTAGATGTGCTGCCACAGATTGTGCAGGCTGTTGACAAGCAGGTGGAAGTTTATCTGGATGGTGGCATACGCAGTGGCCAGGATGTGCTTAAAGCTCTGGCCTCGGGTGCCGATGGCACCTTCATTGGCAAAGCATTTCTCAACGGTCTGGGGGCGATGGGTGAAGCAGGGGTCACTCGTGCCTTGGAGATCATTGCCCAGGAACTGGATTTGACGATGGCTTTCTGTGGGCATACCGATATCAATCAGGTAGATTCGAGTATCTTCTGGAGGAGAGATTAAGATGGCTGATCTGGCACAAACCGCGCCTGCGTTTGTCGACATGGCGCATAAAATTGTCTGGTGCACGGTGGCAACTGTGGATAAGAAGGGGCGGCCTCGCTCACGTGTGCTGCACCCGGTTTGGGAATGGGATGGTGAGCATCTGGTGGGATGGATAGCGACTGCGCCAACGCCGACCAAGGTGGGACATCTACAGAACAGCAGCTTTGTGTCCTGCAACTACTGGACGCCGGATCAGGACACCTGTGTGGCTGAATGTGCAGCATCCTGGGTGATGGACGATGAAGGTAAAGCCGCAGTCTGGGACAAAGTAGCCAATGCGCCTGCGCCAGTTGGCTATGACCCCGCAATGATTCCGGGATGGGAGAATTCTCAGTCACCTGGTTTTGCCGGCTTGCGACTTGATCCCTGGCGGATTCGTGTCATGCCCGGACCCGCCATGCTGACCGGCGAAGGTATTCTGGTCTGGAAAAAATAACGTACTGACAAATTTTTCAAAAAAGATAGGGGAGAAAAAATTGGCAATAGCAACTGAACTTTTCGATTTAAGCGGGCAGGTTGCCCTGTTGACTGGCGCATCCAAAGGTATGGGGCAGGCAATGGCTACCGCGTTGGCCCAACACGGCAGTAAAGTGGTGGTGTCCAGTCGCAAACTGGATCAATGTGAGGAAACGGCTGCGCAGATCAATGAGCTTTGCGGCGAAGAACGTGCCATCGCCATCGCCTGCAACATTGGCTACAAAGACCAGCTGCAGAATCTGGTTGATGAAACCCGCAGCCGTCTTGGCCCCATTGATACGCTGGTTGCTAATGCAGGCGTTAATCCGTTTTATGGCTCGATGTCGGATATTCCGGATGAAGCATTTGACAAGATTATGGCCAGCAACGTGCGCTCTAACCACTGGCTCTGCCAGATGGTGGCGCCAGACATGCATGCCAAAGGGCGTGGCGCCATTATGATTACCTCAAGTACAGGCGCATTTTCCGGTTCAGAAGTGCTGGGCACGTATAATATTTCCAAGCTGGCTGATATTGCGCTGGTGCGTAACCTGGCCCTTGAGTGGGGCCCCAAAGGCGTACGCGTGAATGCCATCTGTCCTGGTCTGATAAAAACTGATTTTGCAAAAGCGCTGTGGGATAACCCTGAGGCGGTCGCCCGGGTGAATGAACAGACGCCACTGCGTCGCCTTGGAGAGAGCAGCGATTTTGAAGGTATTGCGGTTTTTCTGGCTTCTGATGCCAGCGCCTACATAACGGGCCAGGCTTTGACGGTTTGTGGCGGCACTAATATGTATCGGTAGGTTCACCTGATAACAATTGCATTTTAGATGATCAAGTCGTTCCTGAGCTGGCTGCTGATGCTTGTGTTAGCAGCGGTTCTGGGTGTGTTCGGATTTCTTCGCTCAACGGTACCGGGTGATCCGGACACTCTGGTCGCAGCCGTTGGGCAACCAGTCCAGATCTATTACGATAAATTCAAAACGCCCTTTGTGCGAGCGCAGTCCTGGCACGATGCTTATCTTGCTCAAGGTTGGCTGCATGGCCATAACCGACTCTGGCAGATGGAGCTGTTCCGTC
>CBDUMB010000169.1:0-7018 GCA_965368205.1 uncultured Pseudomonadaceae bacterium
CTACACCGCCCTTATCGATGCGGGCGCAAACCCGAACGCCCGGGACAAACGCAACAATCTTGTTTTACATCGTGCAGTGGCGCGGGAAGCCATTGCTGCGGCTATTGTGCTAAAAAATGCCGGTGCGGATACAAAACAGAAGAACGACCAGGGCTGGTCTGCTGCCATGCTGGCCGAGCGCTCCGACAATCCCAGGTTACGCAAAGCATTTAACATTGCTAACAAACAACCTGACACAACCATCAGCACCGATCTGTCTGTTGCAAGCCGCGAGGCACGGTTCAAAGGATGGTCATCCCTGCACATTGTTGCGTGGCGGGGTGACATCAGACTTGCAGAGAAGTTAATCGCCGACGGCGCTGATGTTAAACAAGTTGATACTACTGACGTTACTGCGCTAACCAGAGCTTTGCAGAATGGCCATGCCGATATGGCACACCTGTTACTGGAAAACGGCGCCGTGTTCTCAGAAGCAGACTTCGAATTTATCAGCGCAATAGAAAATCCGCGCCTGATCCGCAGCATGGCGACCGCTGCAGACGCAACCAGGGCAGCGTTTGTCTGCTACAGCCTCAACCAAGGTGAAAACCAGATACTGGCTCTGTTACCTGCAGACACCATTGCCAGTGTGAATCTATGTGGTGATAAACCTGCGCTTGTCTTGGCTGCTCGAAATGGCGATAAGCAAACTGTTTCCCATCTGTTAAACAACAAACCAGACGTTGAAGCCACAGACCCGCTGGGCTGCACCGCACTTTGCTGGGCAGTTAAAGCCGAACAGGATGGCGTTGTCCCTCTGCTCATCTCGCATGGGGCAAGCAATACACCCGATCAGCATGGCGTAACACCGCTGATGTGGGCTGCTCGAACCGGCAACCTGCAGGCAACCCAGCTGCTGCTGTCACATGACCTGGATGTGAATCAACAAAGCAGTTCAGGCTCTCACCCATTGCTGCTGGCGGCAACCGCCGGCCACACTACAATTGTTGAACGTCTGCTCGATAGCGGCGCCGACATCGACCTGAAAAACTCGCGGGGTGACACCGCTCTGATCGCTTCAGTACAAGCAGATCACTATGAAACAGCTAAACTTCTCATTGGCAAAGGTGCAAGCACCCGTGCGAAGAACGCTATGTTTGTCAGCGCACGCGAATTACTGGCGTCTAAAGAGGGGCGTTGGCAACAACTTGTGGAAGAAAAACCCAGCTTCTGGAGTCTGATCGATTGAATATAAGAAAATTTGCCGCGTTCCCGATTATCTGCCTGGCGATGCTTGTCTCTGGCTGCAGCCAACCTGCTGAGCCGGTGGATCATCAGAGTGTAACCGGCATGTCTTCCGACCCCGAATCAACTTTGTTGGCTCGCGTTGAAATATCCGGCGAGGCCACCAGCTTCCCTGCAGCAGCCAAAGTGTTTGTATTTATCCGCGAAAAAGGCAAAACCATGCCGCTCGCAGTAGAACAGTTTGCACCCCAGGATCTGCCTGTTCAGGTGGGGTTTTCAAAACCTGAAGCGTCGATCACCACCATTGAAGCCATTGCACGCCTCTCCATGACCGGCGCCGTCATGAAACACCCCAATGACCCGGAAGTGATCAGTGAACCTCTGAGCACACAAAACTATGCCCGCACCATTCGTCTGGTTATCCCCCAGAACGCGCTGGCAGACGCCGGCCCGAACGATGCTGCGGTCCGAGTGGCAGTTAAGATACCGCCGCAGGTGCAAACCAGCCCGACCGCAAGATTGTTTGTGATTGCCAAGATGGAAGACGGCTTGAACCCGATGCCAGTGGCGGTGAAGGCTTACAATATTGACGATATACCGGAAGAAATTGTGCTCACCGACCGCGATTCAATGATGTCTGTTGCACGTTTAAGCCGCAACAAGGCGGTCCAGGTGACGGTCCGACTGTCTCAATCAGGGACCACTAAACAACAGGCTGGCGACTGGGAGAGCCAACCACAACTCATTGCCACTAAAGATGCCGGTCTTAACAGATTCGAGCTGACTGAAGAGGTTAAATAGCTGTGCAGTTCCGACAATTTGTGACCGAGATCACTTAATTGCATTGATCAGGAGGCGGATACTCAGAGATCTGCACTGATGCATCGGCTACCCGGGTCCCGCGCGTGAACACATGTTCCTTCATCATCTAAAACAACAGAGCATCGCCATTGCGCTGCTGTTGGCATTGGCACTTGGCGGTTGCTCACAGGGCTCCAGCGACAGTACACCCACAAGACAGCTTCCCGCTAATGGCACAGATGCCATAGCCGACGTTGTTGCGAGAACCGGGCCCATCGTGACCGTCAGAACCGGTGAAATGGTGACCTTTGATGGCAGCAAGTCTTATTCATCCTCTTCAAGTCCGCTGTCTTATCAGTGGACACTGCTGTCTCAACCAACCGGCAGTACAGCAGCATTTCAAGATGCCGGTGCCGAAAGTCCCAGTTTCATGGCTGATGCACAGGGCACCTACGTTGCTGGGCTAGTGGTCAGTGCGGAAGGCATTAACAGTAGCCGGGCAATATCACTTGCGACGGCAAGCACGCCCCCGGAACAACCGGGCTTTCACGATGGACTGTCTGCCGATTGTGCAAACTGCCACGAAGGCAATGAGCAAGGTATTCCGGTAAAACCCGCCAACCACATTGCGACAACACAGGTATGTGCAACCTGTCATGCCGCGACGTCGACCGGATTTTCAACGCTGCACAAGGTTGATCACAGCGAAGTGTTTGGCGCATGCAGCGAATGCCACAATGGCACTCTCGCGATCGGTAAATCTGATACACATATACCCACCAATGGTGAATGTGATGATTGCCACACAACCAGCAGTTTCCTGGACATCGGCGCAAACGGCGGTTTCGATCACACAGGCATCACCAGCGGTTGTACAGATTGTCACAACGGCAGCATCTCTACAGGCAAAACCCCGACACCCCCTCACCCGGATACCGGTGCAGAATGTATATCCTGCCATACCACTGACAGTTTTCTGAATGCATACCCCGACCACACCAGCGCTGCCGTGCTGGATGAGCGATGTGATTCCTGCCACGGCATCTCAGCGACGGGACCGACCATTGGACATCCAGATACATTTGTTGATTGTGGCTCTTGCCATGGGGTTGCCACCTTCAGCCTGAACGGCGTGTTTAACCACCGAATCGACCCGGCACTACAATCCTGCGATTCGTGCCACACCGACACCAATTCTATCAACGCACCCGGCAAAGGCGCCGCTATACCGAGCCATATTGCGACCAGCGAAGACTGCGGCAGTTGCCATAACACAACCGACTTTGCTGATGCGTTTGTCGACCATACCGGGATTGTCGACAACTGTGCTTCCTGCCACGGCGTCACCGCGAGCGGCAAACCAGCCAACCACATGCCCACGCTGGAAGATTGCAGTGCCTGCCACACGCCGGGCACATTTGCGACAGGCGTGTTTGATCATCTGAATGTGGTCGACACCTGCGAAACCTGCCACAACAACACAATCACGCTGGGCAAACTGGCTGACCATCTACCCACCAGTGAAGATTGCTCCGCATGCCACACAACGGCCACATTCACAGGCGCAACGTTCGATCATGCCGGCATAGACACCAACAACTGTTCTGCCTGCCACGATGGCAACGTCAGCCTCGGTAAACACACTGACCATATTCCTACATCGCTGGATTGCTCTGCCTGCCACTCGATCAACAATTTCACGACATTTGCGGGCATTACATTTGGACATGAAGGCATTGACCCTAATAATTGCGCAAGCTGCCACAGTAACGGTCTAGCCACGCCAAAGATCGACAATCACATTCCGACCCAGCAGGATTGCAGCAGCTGCCACGACTCAACCAGTATGTTTGTGTCAAATACATTCCTGGTGACGCAGCACCAGGACATCACCCGGGGTTGCGAAGGCTGCCACACAGGGCAGTTTTTCCCCAACGACGCCGGCCTGTTTAAAGCAGCAGATCACCTGCCCACAAGCCAGGACTGTGCCCTGTGCCACACCAATACAACGTTCACCAATTCGATTTTCAGCCACGAGGACATCTCCGGCAACTGCGCGTCCTGCCACAATGGCAGCAGTAACTTTGTTGCCCTGGGTGCACTGGGCAAAACATCTACCCCGGTACACAACAACACCACACTGGACTGCTCCGCCTGTCACAACACCACAAATTTCGCGGATGCTTTTGTTGATCACACCAGCCCGGCTGTTTTGTCCTCGACGTGCGAATCGTGCCATAACGGCATGGACGCCACCGGTAAAGACGCCAAAGTTAACCCCGCCCACGTGATCACGGATCAGGATTGCAGTGTTTGCCACACAGCGGGCGGCGCGTTTGCCCCTGCCATTTTTGATCACACCGGCATTAACAACAATTGCGCTTCATGCCACAACAATGTGGACGCCATCGGCAAGGCCGCAAAAACGAATCCTGAGCATATACCCACGAATGACGATTGTTCAGTCTGTCACGTCACGACATCATTTGCGCAAGCAAACTTTGACCATCAGGGCATTGTTGGGGATTGTGTCTCCTGCCACAACGGCACCACAGCTATCGGCAAAATGAGCAATCATGTCCCCACCAACACCGATTGTGTGGAGTGTCACCAGACCACGGGGTTTGTACCCGCAACGTTTGATCATATCGGCATCGTAGATAATTGTTCATCCTGTCATGATGCAGGTTACGCCACAGCAAAAAGCTCAACGCACCTGGCCACCACTCAGGATTGCAGCGTCTGCCACACTACCCGTGCCTTCACGCCAGCCAATTTTGATCACACCGGCATCGTCGATAATTGTGTCTCCTGCCACAACGGCACAGCCGCTATCGGCACGGAGGCGAAAACCAACCCGGACCATATCGCCACTAGTTTAGATTGTTCTGCCTGCCACACGACGGCTACATTTGCTGGCGGCTCCTGGACCCACGATGCAACCAGCGAAGGGCGTTGCAGTGACTGCCACAGTGATGGTGGTGGCGCGACGTTCAAACCGGTTGACCATCTGCAAACCGATGTGCAGTGTGATACCTGCCATGTCACCACAGGCTGGGCGCCTACCAACTTCAGCCATGATCCCCAGGGCAACTACCCTGGCGATCATCGCCGCGACCCCGGATGCACAGGCTGTCACGGCCCCAGTGTGAACGCTGTGTTTACGTATCCGTCAGAGCGATACGCACCCTTCTGCGCAGGTTGTCATGAGCGCGACTTCGAACGTAAAGGGGATCATATTGGCGGCGAAAACGGCACCGTCGAGCAGAATAAAGATTGCAGCAATGGCGGACGCGGCTGCCATAGAGTGTCGGATCGAAACTTTGACTAGCTGGAAGGCTTCCATTCCGGTTCAGGCGTTCCCGCAAGCAGATGCCGAACCATCTGCACAGAGACCGGCTGGTCCCATGCCCTCGCCCCATAAACTTTTTTTACTACCTGCCCTTGCCTGTTAACAAGCACGGTAAGGGGTATGCGGGTTGCGCCAAGCATCTTTTCCAGGCGCAAATCCTCGTCGATGAAATGCGGAATAGTTGCGCTGATAGAACTGAGATAGTCTTCAGCACGTTGCCTGGAATCATCTGTAGAAATACCAATGATGACCACATCACCAATATCATCCATCCAGGCCAGACGCTCTAATGATGCCATTTCGGCTCTACATGGCGAACACCAGCTTGCCCAGACATTAATGATCAAAGGTCTGCCGGCAAAATCAGCCATCTCTCTTGAAACGCCACTGAGACCGCGTAAATAGGCATTAGGCAGGTGTTCACCTTCCCGCACTTCGCTGGCTGAGTTCAGTTCTTTGATTTGAGCTGCATACCCCACAGCACTGAAGATCATGCAGATGCATAAAGAGAAGAAGGTCAACTTTTTCAGCAAGACACTCTGACCCGAGCACATCTTCTGTTAAGACTGCTGATCGCTGGATTCCACGATATCAATATCAGGCACAGGCACCGTCTCAATTTCGTACAGTCGGTCATCCTCAATATTACTTTCATGATTGGCAATCTCCGACTCAACAGCGCGGGCTGCTTCAAACCGGGCGATGTGAAACAAAGCTTCACCCTCATTGACCAGCGGCAGGTTGTTCACGCAAATAATAATGCCATCCGCTTCGGCCTGTAAGACCTCCTCCTGAGAGGAAAAAGGTGCCGAAATAACCCCTAACGACGCGCCTTTCCTGACACGTGCGCCCAGTTGCACAAGGGGCCTGAACATGCCGTCCATAGACGCTCTCACCCACTTCGACGAACGCGCAATGTAAGGTTCAGCACGTACCGTTTGAATGCGCCGACTTGGCAGCATCTTCAGTGAACGCATCACGCTGACAATGCCACGCACGCCGGTGACGATAGCGCGTTCATTCAGCCGCAGTGCTTCACCTGCTTCGTAGGTGATGATGGGAATGCCTAGCTTGCCTGCCTCACAGCGCAGGCTGTTTTCGATAAGACCGGAATTGATGATCACAGGAATAGAAAAACCCATGGCCATTTCCGGCACACCTGGCTCATCCAGCGCGGCTCGAATCTGAGGCAAGTTATCCCGGTTAACCGCTGCGGTATGCAGGTCGATGATATGTGTACACCGCTTAACTATATTGTCAAAGAAAACATGTGCCACACGTGAGGCGATACTGCCTCTTTCGCTGCCGGGAAATGAGCGATTCAAATCGCGTCGGTCCGGCAGATAGCGCGATTGATGGATGAAGCCAAACAGGTTCACAACAGGTATGAGGATCAACGTGCCATGCAGCCGATTCAGCGAGCGAAAGCTGCGCATGCGACGGATGACTTCCACCCCATTGAGCTCATCACCGTGAATTGCAGCGCAAATCAGTAAGACGGGGCCAACGTAGCGCCCGTGAATAATTTCCACAGGCATATTCAGCGGCGTATGGGTATAGAGCCTTGCGGTCGGCAGGTCGAACTGAACACGCTCACCGGGTTGTACAACCTGACCCGCAATCTCTATAGGCCTGGCCTTT
>CBDUMB010000170.1:0-6941 GCA_965368205.1 uncultured Pseudomonadaceae bacterium
TTACCACCGTACAGCGCGAAGACGTTGGCGTTGAACTTACCGTGACACCCTACGTGCACGACGATTCCGCGGTACGTCTGGATGTCATCCAGCAGATCACCAACGTGCTGGCAACGCCGGTCGGGGGTGAGGCGTTTGCTGACGTGGTTACCTCTAAACGCACCATTGAAACAACAATATTGGCGGAAGATCGTCAGACCATTGTGCTCGGTGGTTTGATACAGGACGACATCACTGAATCAGAGTCCAGGGTACCGGTGCTGGGTAGTATTCCGTTGCTGGGCAACCTGTTCAGGTCACGCGGCAAAACCAACGCAAAAACCAATCTACTGGTATTTCTGCGCCCTACGATCATCCGCAGCAAAGAAGAGGCTATCAGTGTTACCCAGGATAAATACAAATCTGTCTGGGAAGTAGAAATCAATTCCGTTGATCGCACGTTGGATGGCTTGTTCGACGGTACACGCCCAGAGGTCTCTGAACCTAACTAAACTCCAGTGCGCCGCACATGAAAGCATTCATTTACCGTTTTTGCCGCGCCATTCTCAAATGGATCGCGCGACCTACACTGACAGGCGCAGACAACATTCCAGGCGAAGACGCTGAGATCGTTTACGTCCTGCATCATCGCGCCATAACCGACCTGGCAATGCTCGACATTGCCTGCGTGCAGGCAGGCTTTGTTTCACCATTCACCAGCATGACTCTAGCGGATGAATCCGGCGAAGAAGGCTTCACCGAGCGTCATCGGTTTTTTGCATTATATCGCTCCAAAGGCGGACGTATGACCGCCCCCTCCAACCCGGATCGTCTGCTCCGGCTGCTTGAATCTCCACCTGAACTGCGCGACAAAATTGTATTTGTCCCGGTATCTGTCTTCTGGGGCCGCGCGATGTCCGGTGAAGGCACGTTTTTCAAAAATATCACCAGCGAAGGTTGGGCCGTAACCGGGCGCATAAAGCGTCTATTGAATCTTGTGATTAACCGCCGCAATATTTTTGTGCATACCGGTCGCCCTATTCCAGCGCTGTCTATCTGTGACGAAGATGAAGCGACGGAAATACTTGCGCGCAGGGTCAGCCGCTTATTGCGTGTGCGCCTTCGTCAACAGAAACAAACCGCTCTGGGACCAGACTTTTCCCATCGCCGGACTCTGCTGCATCAGGTGGTCACATCGACAAATGTTAAACAGGCGATAACCGCAGAGGTGGCTAACGGCGTTAAACAGGGTAAAGCCGAACGCCTCGCGCGTAAATATGCGCGGACCATTGCATCAGATATGTCACATCCGACCATTCGCGTGTTAGCTCGCCTGTTGCGGTGGTTCTGGAACCAGATTTACAACGGCATCGAGGTGGCTGGCATTGAGTCTTTGGAAGAAGTCAGCGCCAGCCACACGCTGGTCTACGTACCCTCGCATCGCAGTCACCTGGACTACCTGCTGCTGAGTTACCTGCTCTACTTCCGCGGCTTCATGATCCCGCACATCGCCGCAGGGGATAATCTGAACCTACCCCTGATAGGGCCGATCTTGCGCCGGGGCGGCGCTTTTTTCATGCGCAGAAGCTTTCGCGACAACCCTTTGTATGCAGCTGTTTTCAACGAATATCTATACGAGGTATATCGTCACGGCCACTGTGTCGAATTTTTCCCCGAGGGTGGGCGCACACGCACAGGACGCTTGTTACCGGCCCGTATGGGTTTACTGAAGATGACCGTTGACCACCAGTTGCGTGGCTTACCTAAACCGTTGGCGTTAGTGCCTGTTTATTTCGGCTACGAAAAAGTAGTAGAAGGTTCCAGCTATCTTTCTGAACTACGGGGTGCAGATAAACAATCGGAATCGGTGACGGACGTCTTTCGCAATCTCAAGTTAATCAAACAGAACTTTGGCAGCGTGCAGGTCAACATTGGCGAGGCGATCAAGCTGGACGAGTGGCTTGTCGCGCACTCCCCTTGTGGCGCGGAAGAGCCGCCAAATCTCGAACAGCTCGGTCGTGACGTGATGATTGGCATCAATCAGCAGGCCAACCTGAACCCCGTTAATCTGGTAGCGCTGGTTACCCTGGCTACGCCGAAGATAGCCATCGAAGAACATAGACTGCTGGCGCAGATTGCCTGCTATCAGAAACTTCTGAGTACTCTAAACCCGGGGTGCGAGGTGGTTACCGGCCTTGCGCCAGATGAGGTGGTTGAACATGTCGAAGAACTGGGCCTGTTAACCCGCGATGAAGAGCCTTTTGGCCCGGTGCTCACGCACGGGCCATTCAACGCCGTTATGATGACCTGGTATCGTAACAATGTGGTACACACACTGGCATTACCGTCTCTGATTGCCTGCCTGCTGGTCAAAAGGCGCCGAGGTGTGAGTGCCAGCCAAATCAAATCCATGGTGGAACTGATCTTCCCTTATCTTGCCAATGAACTCTCTACGCAAGCCGAAATCCAGAAAGTGCAATCGTGCCTGGATGCCATGTCGGAACTGGGCCTGCTGGAACGCAGCTCTGCACCCACCGCAGCAGGTTCAAAAAGCCGAACCATCTGCCTGTACAGCGCACCGCCACCAGCTCATCCGGAGCACCTGCAGCTGACGTTGCTGTCCAATCTGGTAAGTCAGACCCTTGAGCGTATGTTCATCGTAATACAACAGCTGGCGCAAGGGGACATGGATCGTGACACTCTGCGCACCCGCAGCCAGGGTGTGGCGCAACGTATTTCCAGGCTGTATGGGATCAACGCGCCGGAGTTTTCAGATCTACGTCTGTTCGAACAATTTATTGATGCGTTAATACGCCATGGCATGGTGCAGGTCGCTGAAGATGGCGGACTGACCTACGATCCTGCTGTTGAACGTGTGTTACGCGCGGCTGAATTTGTTATCGACCCGCAGATCCGGCACGGTGTTCTGGCTGCAGGCACCTATAGATAAACGTCAAAACGGACAGATTGTCCCTTCACCTGGAAGGATGGTGAACCCGTCACCGGGTCTCTGGCACGACGTTTCAACACAACGCGCCCCCTGGCGGCACGTTGTGCCAGGACCAGCAGCGCCTCGAGATCAGGCACGGGCGAATGATCCTGGGTCAACGCCTGCAGGTGCTGCAAACCCCGATTCGGTAACGCCCGCTTGTTGCGCTGAGGGAACATCGGGTCAAGGTAAATCACGTCCCATTGCTTGTCGGATTGGTGCGATTGGTGCGGCTCATGCATCTCCTGCATAAGTTGCATGCCGTCTCCATGTACGGTCTGCAGAGCCAACCCCTGGCGCGCAACGACATCCTGGAGCAGAAGCCAAACAACCCTTTCACGCTCTACTGCGGTGACTGAAAACCCCGCCTGAGCAAGGCAAATGGCATCCAGTCCATACCCCGCAAACGGATCCAGCAGGCTTTGAGCAGGATCACCAGGGCCGCACGCCTTGGCCAGCAAACCCCGGCCTTTCTGCCGCTCAGCAACCGCATCATCGGTAATAAAAAAACTACCGTTGAAGCCTGGCATTAACAGACCCAACCCCTGATGACGGCCTGTGTCGTCCAGCCACAGTGCTGGCTCGTTGACCTGGGGCGCCGTCTGCGCGAGGCATAAACGACACCATTGTTTGTACTGCTCGGCCCTGCTGGCCAGATGTTGCCGGTAGTAAAGAACCAGCGGCACTAGACGTATTCGTCAATCTGACTGGGTTGAGCTGGTGGGGGCAGCGTGGCATTGCGGCCATAGGCAAACAAAGCGGCTTCTTCCGGAAAACGACTGATCCGCACAGGACGGGATGAGAATGCAGGCTCAGCGGTGCTCAAACTCCCTTTGACAGCACCAGCTGAGCGCTTTGTCGGAGACAGCTCTGACCCGCTCCGCGACGAAGCTGATGGCTGAGGTGCTGCAGGCAGGTTATGAGCGTTAATTTTCATAGTCTTCATCGGCAGTATAGCCAAAACGGGTAAATCCGCGCGTTGCTATCTGCTATGTGGCACTAGCCTGTTGCTCTACCTTGAGCATGAGACTTTCGCCAGGGTGAATCTCCTGCAAAATATCGTGGCAAACCTAATTCAGGTGAAAGACTTGCCCCGGCCAGATGTTCAGCCTGGGCTGCAGGGATCATAACTGCAGCCTGGGGATACAGCAGATCCAGGGCATGCGCCTGCAGGGGCTCAGGCAGCCAGGCGGGTAATTTCCCAACCACTACGAACTGACCAGTTGCGCCTGGTTCATCCGCCTTTGCCAGGAGCCAGACTGGCGGCTGATCAACCAGTTCGTCAGCATCACTCTGCCGATAGCTGGGCGCACCAGTGCTTGCATCGGTTTCGCAACGATACGCGGACAGATAAAAAGCCTGACCACGACTGGGAATACAGCAGACAACCTGTTCCAGCGCCGGGTGTTCGATGAACGCGCTTGCTGCAAGTATCCAGGCACTCGACAGGGGAACTACTTTTGCATTGCTGGCTGTCGCAATTGCCTGCGCTGCCGCAGCCGCAATTCGAACACCGGTGAAGCTACCAGGACCACAGCCAAAACTGACCAGCTCCAGCTGCATCGGCTTAATGCCCGCTTCGTTGAATAACTCATCCAGCAGTGGCAACAGGTATTGATTGTGACTGCGCTGCAGTAATTCATCGCGACAATAAATGTGTCCGTCAACGGCTAGAGCCAGGCTACAATGAGGGCCACTGGTTTCGATACAAAGCGTGTTTATCATTGTCACAGAATAGCCAACCCTTAGATCTGACGGAAGCTTTGGCGCAGCTGTTTCGCACCCTTAGACCCGTACAGGATACCCAGACTGTTGACCTGGCTGACGCCGTTGGCCGCATTGTTGCGGCCGAGGTTGTGGCCCCTGTCAGCCTGCCCCCTTTTCGCGCATCAGCAATGGACGGATATGCGCTGCGTAAAGATGATCTGGCTCAGCATCCTGATGGGTCTTTTCGTGTAGTGGGTGAATCCCTCGCCGGTCATCCCTTTGCCGGGCATCTGGATAACATGGAATGTGTGCGGGTCTTCACTGGCGCTCTGGTGCCCGATGACTGCGATCAGGTCTTTTTACAGGAGCAGACGGAAGTACTGGAAGACTCTGTTCGTTTTACTGGCCCTATACCCGGACAGAGCTATATACGTGGTATCGGCCACGACATTGTCGCAGGCACCTGCTTGTCTGAACCCGGTCATCAACTTAATGCGTTTGATACCGGCCATCTGGCCGCAGCTGGTATTACCGATGTGGTTGTGTACCGCAAAATTCGCGTTGGTGTTTTCTCTACTGGCGATGAACTGGTAGAACCCGGCACAGCACCAGAGTTACTCAAGGCAGGCCAGATATACGATTCAAATCGTTTTACGGTTGTGAGTTTGTTAGCTTCAGCGCCGTGCGACGTGACTAATTATGGCGCCCTGGCGGACAGTCCAGCCGCCGTTGAAAACGCTCTGAAACAGGCCAGCCAGGCCTGTGATGTGTTG
This sequence comes from uncultured Pseudomonadaceae bacterium, assembly GCA_965368205.1. Classification (GTDB taxonomy): domain Bacteria; phylum Pseudomonadota; class Gammaproteobacteria; order Pseudomonadales; family Azotimanducaceae; genus UBA4421. The sequence goes on from CBDUMB010000170.1 coordinate 5,449, forward strand.
ATAACCAGTGGCGGTGTGTCGGTTGGCGACGCCGACTTTGTAACCAGCGCCATCGCATCTTTGGGCTCGCTGGGCTTCTGGCGATTGAATCTGAAACCTGGCAAACCGTTGGCTTTTGGACAGATCGATGACTGCTACCTGTTCGGCTTACCCGGCAACCCCGTCTCAACCATTGTCACGCTGCTGATGGTTGCCTTGCCAGCCATCACCTTTATGGCTGGCCATCCTCCGGCTGCTCCACTGGCGGTTAACGCCACGCTCACGAGCGCCATCAACCATGAGCCTGGACGCATGGAGTTTCAGCGCGGTATTTATACAAGCCACGCAGCTGGACTCGAAGTCACTGTGACAGGCGATCAGAGTTCCAACCGCCTGAGCACGTTCAGTGGTGCAAATTGTTTTATCGAAGTGCCTAAAACCAGCGGCGACCTGGCCGTTGGCAGCACCGTCAGAGTACTGCCGTTCAACGGCTTGCTGGGCTAAACGCAGACTCAGTTCTGGGTGCTGTCCAGTGCCGCTGCTATCGAGGCCTGGATCAGGGCGACTTCACCTTGGCCGTCGACGGAAATGTAGCGCAGGCCCTGAGCTTCCATAGCATGGTAAAACTCAACCAGGGGTTCGGTCTGTTCTTTGTACACCGATAAACGCTGTCTTACGGTTTCTTCAGTGTCGTCTTCACGCTGTACCAGCGCTTCACCGGTTTCGTCGTCCAGGCCATCAACCTTTGGCGGATTGTAGATCACGTGATAAACCCGACCTGAGCCAGGATGCACCCGCCGGCCGGTAATTCGCCGCACAAGCTCTTCATCAGGCACCTGAATTTCGACCACCGCATCAATTTCTACACCCGCAGACGTCATAGCCTGAGCCTGGGGAATGGTGCGCGGGAAGCCGTCGAACAGGAAGCCGTTGGCGCAATCGTCGTGCGTAATACGGTCTTTTACCAGATCGATGATGATTTCGTCTGATACCAGCGCACCAGAATCCATCACGGCTTTGACGCGTTCTCCCAGGGCACTGCCTGATGAAACTGCTGCACGCAGCATATCGCCAGTGGATATCTGCGGAATACCCAGACGCTCTTTAATAAATTGTGCCTGGGTGCCCTTTCCTGCTCCCGGTGGACCCAAGAGAATTATTCTCATGCTCTACTCCAATAGACCGCAGCGCTAGATGGCTTCTTTGCGGATTTCCGTTACGCCTTCTATGAGGCTTAAATAACTCACAAACTCAACGCTCTGCTGCCAGGATGACAAACTCACGTCAACGCTAATGATAGCCTGGGATGAGGCATTACTCACCCGTCCAGTTGTACCTGTTAATGCCATGCCCATATCACCGATAACCTGAGTGATATCGTGCAACAAGCCATCTCGATTATCTGCGCTAAGGCGAAACCTGGCATCGTAAGGATAGGACTCGGTTGGGATACCCGGCAGATCTCGCTGGCTGTGGATGGACGCCTCGTCGGCTCACGCCACAATAACATTTAT
>CBDUMB010000171.1:0-6918 GCA_965368205.1 uncultured Pseudomonadaceae bacterium
TGATATTAAAGGCATCCTTCACGCTAAAGATCTGTTGCCACTGGTGCTGGAAACCGACCACAGCAAATTTTCCATGAAAGACTGCATTCGCAAAGCTACTGTGATCCCCGAAAGCAAGCGTCTGAATGTGCTTCTGCAGGAATTTCGAGCAACGCGGAATCATATGGCGCTGGTGGTAGACGAATACGGTCAGATCTCCGGGGCTGTTACCATTGAAGATGTGCTTGAGCAGATTGTTGGTGACATCGAAGACGAACACGATGTGCATGACGACAGCGGCATCAAACAGATGGAGCCACAGAGCTTCCACGTGAAAGCCAACCTCCCCATCGACGATTTTAACGAGCACTTCGACACGCAATTCAGTGATGAAGAGTTCGACACCATTGGTGGTATCGTGCTGCAGGCGTTTGGCCACCTGCCGGAACGGGGTGAAACTGTGGAAGTTGAGGCACTCAAGTTTGAAGTGCTGAATGCAGACTCGCGTCGCTTGCGCCTGTTGCGGGTGAACACCCTCAAATGATCTATCTGATGGCGCTTGCTCTGGGCGCCATTTACAGTCTGGGTTTTGCGCCTTTCGATTTCTGGCCCCTCACGATGCTGGCGATTGGCGGCCTCTACTGTCTGTTACAAACTCCTGTTTCGCAACGCAGTCCTCGACAGGCGGGTCTGGTGGCCTGGCTGTTTGGACTCGGCCAGTATGGCGTTGGGGCTTCCTGGGTTTACGTCAGTATTCATGTTTATGGAAATGCGCCGCCGCCGCTGGCTTTATTCATGGTGGCGCTTTTTGTAGCGGTACTTGCCTTGCTGTTTGTATGGCCATTGGGGTGGTGTTTCAGCCGACTGCGCACGCCACGCGGATCCTGGTTCAGCGTATTTGCCTTTGTTGCGCTGTGGCTGCTGTTAGATTGGATGTCCACCTGGCTGTTCACAGGCTTCCCCTGGCTGCTGCCGGGCTACGCCGGTCTGGACACCCCCATTCAGAGTCTCGCGCCGCTGTTTGGCGTGTTGGGAACAGGCTTGTTCATGTGTCTCAGTGCTGCAGCGTTAGCGGCGATGGCGGTGAACCGTCGATTTCAGCTCAGCTTTTTTGGTCTTGCGCTGCTGCCCTGGCTGCTCGGGTTTGTCCTGACGCCGGTTAACTGGGTAACGCCTGAAACTCAATATTCCGCGGCTCTGGTGCAGGGCAATATTGACCAGGCGGTGAAGTGGCAGCCTGATCAGGCAGTACCTAATGTGCGCAAACACCTCGAGTTATCTGCCGATCACTGGGATGCAGATATTCTGATCTGGCCGGAAGCAGCGATTACGCTTTATCCCCAGCAGGCTCAGGGTCTGCTCGAAGACCTGGCCCGACAGGGTCAGGCAACACAAACGGATATGGTTGCCGGCATTCCCGGCGTTGAGATGGTGGGTGAGGGGCAGTATGAATTTCAGAACCTGGCTATTGGCCTGGGTCGGGCCCGAGGCCGGTTTGCCAAGCAGCATCTGGTGCCATTTGGGGAATATGTACCGTTGGAGGGGTTGTTACGGGGCTTGATTGCTTTTTTTGATCTGCCAATGTCGCGATCATCCCCGGGACGGGCGGATCAGCCGAATCTGCAGCTTTCTTTTGGATCTGCGGCAATGGCGATCTGTTACGAAATTGCTTATCCGGCAAGTATGCGTCAGCGTGCCAGGGATGCCGCGGTGTTAATTACCATCTCTAATGACACCTGGTTTGGTGCCAGCATCGGACCCCTGCAGCACATGCAGATTGCGCGGATGCGTGCGTTGGAAAATGGCCGTTGGCTGTTGCGTGCCACGAACAATGGTGTGACCGCAATTGTTGCACCTGACGGCACTATACAGGGGCGCTTACCTCAGTTTGAAGCAGGCGTGCTGCGTGGTTCCATCCATGTCATGAATGGCGAAACACCATTTAAAGTGATGGGGCACTGGCCTATGCTGGCCTATGTGTTTGGAGTATTGTCACTCGCGTTATTGCGGCGCTGGAGAAAATCCGCAAGCACAACAACTTCGCCGCCGTTGGCAGGGTCGTGATCGTAAGCGGCGCAACAGCAGGCAAGAAACCGCTCGGCGCCTAACTCCTCGGGTTGGCGTTCTTCGAATTCAAGCACCATTTCCACACAGTCACACATACGCAGTAAATCATCGCGGGCGTAGGCGAAACGCAACAGAGCCGCCATGAGCGCAGGGCTCATCAACAACGGTATGCCCCGGTTGGCCATTTCAAATGGCAGCTCCATGACCCAGTCGCAGGCTATGGTGAGTTTGTTCTGATCAAGGTTTTCCATAGCGCTAATTTAGCGCTGTGGTGGTGAATCGTTTGTGAAAGGTAGTCCCGTTCAGCAGGCTGTCAGCTATGCTGTGGCGACAGCCTGCATGAATGCAGACAACTTCTTGTGATCGAGCTGGTGGTTGGTGCGCACACCTGAGCAAAGATCCAGCCCAAAGGGTTTAACCTGGCTGATCGCGCGACTGACATTGTCTGGCGCCAATCCACCTGCAAGGAAAACCGGTTTCTTGGTGGCCGCAACGCAGGCAGCGCTGATGTCCCAGTCGTGTGTCCTGCCGGTACCACCCAGCTCAGTAACAGCTGCATTAGGGCGTCCGCTATCGAGCAGGAACGCGTGCACATAAGGCTCGTACTGCTGTATCAGGTCGATAGCGCCTGCGTCTTCGACATGAATCACCTGTACCCGGCGAATATGGGGAAGCGCCCTGACGATTGCGGGGTATTCCATGGCATCAATATGGCTGACAATCTGTAGCGTATTGGTGCCACAATATCTGGCGTGATCAACAATACCATCAGCCTCGGTGCGGGATGTGAGCAGAAATGTTGCCAGCGGCGGTGGTGCAAATGCGGCAATCTGCGCAATGGTGTCATCGTCAATAGGCCCAGGACCAGATGGCATTTCAGCGACAAGGCCCAGCGCATCAGCGCCGGCAGCAATGGCCATGTTCGCTTCTTCGATAGACGCAATGCAGCATATCTTTACGCGTGTTCGGTGCATGGTTGTTCCCGGTGATGGTATCCTTCTGGCCCTCTCAATTTAGCAGGTTTTCGCAACGCTCATGAACGCTGTGTACGACCCCCATAAAGTCGAAGCCGACGCACAACAATTCTGGCACGACAACGCGTCTTTTCGTGCCACTGAATCCGCCGATGGCGAAAAGTTCTACTGTCTGGCGATGTTTCCTTATCCCAGTGGTCGCCTGCATATGGGGCATGTGCGTTGTTACACCCTGGGTGACGTCATCAATCGCTATCACCGCCTTAAAGGCTTCAATGTGATGCAACCCATGGGTTGGGATGCCTTTGGCCTCCCGGCTGAGAATGCGGCGATCAAAAACGATATTCCCCCTGCAGTCTGGACCAAGGACAACATTGCTTACATGCGCGGCCAGATGCAGCGGCTGGGTTTTGGTATCGATTGGTCGAGGGAATTTGCCACCTGTGATCCAGAGTACTATCACTGGGAGCAGTGGTTGTTTGTGCGCCTGTATGAAAAGGGCCTGGTGTACAGAAAGAATTCAGTGGTCAACTGGGATCCGGTTGATCAGACCGTGCTGGCAAATGAACAGGTTGTTGATGGGCGCGGATGGCGATCGGGCGCTGTAGTAGAGCGGCGTGAAATGGCCCAGTGGTTCCTGAAAATTACAGCTTATGCCGAAGAGCTTTTAACCGAGCTTGATGAGATGGATGGCTGGCCCGAATCGGTTAAAAGCATGCAGCGTAACTGGATTGGTCAGAGCCAGGGCGTGGAGATCGACTTCGAAGTGCAGGGTGCAGGCGAAACCTTAACGGTTTTTACAACCCGACCAGACACATTGCTGGGTGCCACCTATGTTGCCGTGGCGGCAGAACATCCGCTGGCGCAATCTGCCGCTGAGCAGGACCCTGTTGTTGCCGACTTTGTCGCCCAGTGTAAACAGGCCACAACGGCGGAAGCGGACATGGCCACCATGGAAAAAGCGGGCGTGGCGACCCATCTCAAAGTTGCGCATCCGCTGACCGGTGATCTCCTGCCGGTCTGGGTGGCTAACTTTGTATTAATGGAATATGGCTCCGGTGCGGTGATGTCGGTGCCTGGCCACGATCAGCGCGATTGGGAATTTGCCAGAAAATACGATATTCCAATCGTGCAGGTCATCGAGCCGGCGGGTGACGAAGTCTGCGATTTACAGGTAGAAGCCTTTACTGAGCATGGGCGTCTGGTTAATTCCGGCGAGTTTGATGGTCTGCTGTTCGACGCTGCATTTGATGCGATCGCCGATGCGCTGGCAAAGCGGGATACAGGTCGTCGGGTAACCAATTATCGTCTGCGCGACTGGGGCGTTTCGAGACAGCGTTACTGGGGCTGCCCAATCCCGATGATTCACTGTGGTGATTGCGGTGTTGTACCTGTGCCGGAAGCAGATCTGCCGGTTGTTCTGCCAACAGACGTTAAGTTCGAAGGCGTCAGCTCACCGTTGCAGAAAATGCAGAGCTTTCTGGACGTTAAATGCCCCAGGTGTGGTGCTGCCGCGCGACGTGAAACCGATACGTTTGATACGTTTATGGAGTCGTCCTGGTATTACGCCCGTTTTGCCAGCCCTGATGCCAACACGCCCATGGTGGACGAGCGGGTGAACTACTGGGCGCCGGTGGATCATTACGTGGGTGGTATAGAGCATGCGATTCTGCATCTTCTGTATGCACGATTCTTTTATAAGCTCATGCGCGATGAAGGCCTGGTCGACTCCAACGAGCCGTTCAAGCGGCTGTTGATGTTGGGTATGGTGCTGCAGAATGGCAAAAAAATGTCTAAGTCTGCAGGTGACGCCGGTGATCCGCAGAAGCTGCTGGATAAGTACGGGGCAGACACCGTGCGCACGGCAATGATGTTTGCTGCGCCTCCGGATCAGTCTTTTGAGTGGAGCGAAGCAGGTCTTGAGGGAGCGGCCAGGTTTATTAAAAAACTGTACGCTCTGGTTGAAGATCATACAGCCGGCGGAGCGGTGGCCGCATTAGATGTTGCACAACTGAGCGATGCTGCAAAAGACCTGCGACGCAAAACCTTTGAAACCCTGATGCGTGCAGATGACGATTACGGGCGACGGTTGCAGTTCAACACTGTAGTTTCGTCGGTTATGGAGTTGTGTAACGCGATCGGTAAATTCGAGACAACAAACGCCGCAGATCGAGCGGTGGTGGATGAAGCGCTTAAACATGCAGTGTTGATCATTTCTCCTATCGCTCCCCATGTGGCACATCATCTCTGGCATCAGATGGGTGAGACTGGCGCTCTGGTTGCGGCAAGCTGGCCGCCGGTAGATGAGCAAGCCCTGACCCAGTCCACGGTAGAAATTGTGGTGCAGGTCAACGGCAAAGTCAGAGGTAAAATTGATGTTGCGGCGGATGCTGATAAAGAGATTGTGCTCAGTCTTGCGAAAAGTGCGGACAATGTCGCCCGACACCTGGAAGACAAAACCATCCGTAAAGAAATTGTTATCCCTAACAAACTAGTCAACATAGTAGTGAGCTGAGCTATGCTAATGAGAGTCCTGTTGGTAAGTGTCACACTGATCCTGGCGAGCTGCGGATTCCAGCTGCGCTCGTACAATTTCAGCGGTGCGGTGGACAGTTACGCGCTGGTTGGCAAAACCCAGCTTGGGGTTGCGCAACCCCTGCGGACGGGGCTGCGTCAGGCGGGTTTGCAGGAAGTAGAAGCTGATCAGGCCGAGCTCATTGTTGAGTTGCTCGATCAACGCCGCGACCGGCGCAGCGTGTCTACTGCAGGACGTGCCCGTGCTGCCGAGTATGAGAGCAGTTACGCTGTGCTGTATCGGTTGCTTGATGGGCAAGGCCAGGAGCTTGCACCGGCCAACTGGGTCGAACGCGAGCGTGTCTTCCGCATCGATTCAGACAATATTGTCGGCAGTAGCGAAGAGCAGGCGCTGCTGGAGCGAGAGTTGATGTCCGACGTCGTCGGTCAGATCATCCGTGCTATGGATGCGGTCAGTCGCCCGGCGAGCAATGCAGGTTAAAGCAGAACAGCTTGCCAAACAGGTCGCCGGTCAACTGGCACCGATCTATCTGATATCCGGAGACGAACAGCTGCTGGTTGATGAAGCCTGCGACCTGATTGTTGCAGCTGCGCGTCAAGGCGGATTTACGGAGCGCTCGGTGCATCACGTTGAGCAGGGTTTTCGCTGGCATGACCTTCACCATGATGCGGCAAGCATGTCGCTGTTTGCCGAGAAAAAAATCCTTGATGTGCGTATGCCGCCGAAGAAACTCGATAAAGAGGCATCGAAAGCGCTGCGGGACTGGGTAGAAGATTTAAGTAAGACAGCGGATCTTGACCACATATTGTTGATGAGGACCGGTCGCCTGGATAAGAACCAGCGTACCAGCGCGTGGTTCAAGGCGCTGGACAAGGTCGGCGTTGTCACAGTCATCTGGCCGTTGGAACCTGATCGTCTGCCCGCGTGGCTTGGGCAGCGTGCACGTAAACTGAATTTGCAGATAGACAATGATGCAACTCAATATCTTGCTGATCGTGTTGAGGGGAATTTACTGGCTGCGGCACAAGAGCTGGAAAAGCTTGCGATCCTCGACCTGCCCTCGCCATTAACCCTTGAATCAGTGGTCGCCTGTCTTGAAGATGCTTCACGCTACACCAGTTTTGATCTGATGGATGCAATGATGTCTGCTCAGCCTGCTCGCGTGGTCAGGATTCTATCCGGGTTGCGTGAAGAGGGTGCCGCACTGTTTGGGATTCTTGGTGCGTTTACTGCGCAGATGCGCCGTCTTTCGAATAGCAGAGGTCTGCCGCCCGCCAAAGCACGCCTTGCCCAGCAGTTTCTCGCACGGATACGCGACCCTGGAATGGTGTTGGCGGAGTGTGCAATCATCGATCAACAGGG
>CBDUMB010000172.1:0-6911 GCA_965368205.1 uncultured Pseudomonadaceae bacterium
TGGCGCGTTCGTGGACGGGCGCTCGGGTCAGGTCGGTTTCGTTCAGAAATATACCGCCACTGTCAGCTTTGATGAGCCCAACCACCATATAAAAACAGGTGGTTTTGCCCGCACCATTCGGCCCCAGGAGACCCACAATCTCTCCACTGGCGACGCGGATGGAAACATCTTCCACAGCGATTTTTGTGCGGTACTCTTTACGCAGACCGTCAGCACGCAGAATGGCGGAAGGGGGTATTTGGCTCAAAACTTAAGCGTCGCAGTCAGTGGAATTATTGATTAGCAGGGCGGGTGGCAGGTTGTACTGTCATTTTTACGCGCCCGGAGTTTTCTCCGGCACTCGCATCAACTTTGCCTTTCACAATGTCGTAACGTATCGATTCACCCTGTAGCTCATTGCCCTGTTGTGCGAGCGTAGCGCTGCCATTGAGATATACGCGCTCCTGCGCGGTATGGTAGATGATACTGTCTGCGTGGGCGTTCACTTCGCCTTTATCGTCTTCCAGCTGTTGCCGATAGCGGGCTGGGGAGCCTACCGTGGTGATTTGCTGGACCTGATCACCGCTGATTTTGACCACCATTTTGTCGCCCTGCACACGCAAGGTACCCTGCACCACTTCAACCGAGCCAATGTAGGTGATGGTTTCATTGGCCTGATCAATCTGGGCGTCGTCACCTTCAATATGTATAGGCTGGTCCGCGTCTGACGCCAGACCCCAGGCTACAGATGTGATAAGCAGTCCCGCGCATAACATAGCGGTCTGCCACAGCCTGTTGGCCACTCCTGGTCTAACCTGCAGATTTTTTGAATTGTTCTGGTAAAACAATGGTGTGTACTCGCTGGGTTTCGTTCGACATTAGTTTCAGCAAACCTGTATCCAGATAAGCCTGCATGCCTGCTGCGCGGGTTCGGCCAACCTGGGTATCGATCATAACACTTTGGTCGGTTTCAGCGTATTGCCGGTCTGGATAGAAGTACATGGCTTCGCTACGCATGGTGATAAATCCACGTTCAGGGTCATTCTGTTCCAGCAACACCTCTTCACGCAGGTAAACAACTTCTTCTTTGTTTTCACCCCCAGTCTCGGCACCTCGAATGTAACCGTGGTTAGAGCGAATATCCCATGGTGGCTGTTGCGGGTTGTGCAGTTTCAGCGAAGGGCTGACCATGCTGGTCAGGTTGTTATCCTGAAACTGACGGATGGCGCTGGCAGTGAGTTGATACTGCAGGCTGCCATCGTCTCGCAACTGGGTGAAGGTAACGCCGTGACCGTAAATATCTGGCTCACTCTCTATCAGGGTATCTGCTGGGCTTGCGCTGTCTGCGCGGTCCTGGTCGCTTTGACCAAACAACTGCCACAATAATCCCAGGACCAGAACAACGCCGAGGGTAATGCCAGTCCTGCGCCACATACTAGAAAGGCCAGGTGCCTTGTGCCTTAAGCAGTAACTCAGCAATCTCTACCGCCACGCCATTGCCACCACTGCGTTGAGTGATCCATTGCGCCTGACTGCGGGCGACGGGATGGCCGTTCGGCACGCTGATTGCGAAGGCGACGCTGGGGTGGTCAAACACGCCGATATCCTGAATGTCGTCTCCCACTGCAGCATTGCCAGCACCAGGAAAGCCTTGTGCAATGAGCGTATCTACAGCTTCGGCTTTTGAGTCAGCACCCTGGATCAGATATTTAATATTTAATTCCCTGGCGCGACGTGCAACGGTTGGCGAACGGCGTCCGGTAATAATCCCCACCGTGATGTTGTTCTGTTGCAGAAGTTTGATGCTGGCGCCGTCCTGGACATGAAACGTTTTGTATTCATGTCCATCGTCACTGTAGGTGATCTCGCCGTTGGTGAGCACGCCATCAACATCAAAAATAATACCTCGCACGTTGCTGGCGAGTTGGGTTAAAGCTGGAGTGAGGTCCATGCGTTAGGCCTGCTGAACCAGTAGAAGGTTGTAGCCGACCCACGCCGCAAGCATCACCATGCCTTCAAATCGAGTGATTACAGGGCGCGAATTGATGCCGTAAGCAAATAGCGCCAGCATCACGGTCAGTGCGAGCATCATGCCGCCGTCCCGCCACAGCGCGCCAGGTTCGATCACTGCGCCGCTGACCAGGCCTGGGACGGCCAGCACCGCCAGAATATTCAGGATGTTTGAACCGACGACGTTGCCAATGGCGATGTCAGGGTGACCTTTGACGGCTGAACCAACGGTCGCGGCAAGCTCCGGCAGACTTGTACCCACAGCAACGATGGTTAAACCGATGATCATGTCGCTGACGCCCAGAAGCTTGGCGATGGTGGTGGCTGAGTGCACCAGCACCTGAGCAGACACCAGGAGCACCAGCAGGCCGACCACCAGCCAGGCGATGGCCTGCAGATTAGTCATATCAGGTAGCTCGTCGAGTTCTTCGGTAATAGAGGGAGAAATATCCTGGTTTGGATTGTTTTGATTGGCGACCAGCCGCCAGAGGATAGCGGTCAGAGCCAGCAACAGCATCACCCCATCAAAGAAAGACAGTTCCCGATCGAACAGCAACACCATGGCCAGCAGGGTGGCGCCCAGCAACCATGGTAGTTCGGTTTGTCGGACCTGCTTGGAAAAAGGTAGCGGTGCAATCATAGCGGTAATGCCAAGGACCAGGCCGATGTTGGCGATGTTAGAGCCGATGGCGTTGCCCACCGCAAGCAACGGGTTGCCGTCAATAGCGGCGAATATGGCAACCAGGATTTCTGGTGCCGAAGTGCCGACGGACACTACGGTCAAACCTATGAGCATCTTGGATACACCCATGTTGCGGGCGCAGGCGGCCGCACCAGACAAAAAACGGTCGGCGCTCCAGACGAGGGCAATGAAGCCTAGGATCAGTAGTAGAAGGGGAACCCACATAGGTTTGTGATGGTCTGATTACAACAGTAAATGATCAAGGTACCGCACTTTAGTCGTATCGCGGCCTGGTTCCAACACCTGTTACGTATGCTGCTCTGTTTCTATGCTGCTGAATAATTAAACTTTGGTCTGACCAAATTGGGTGGATTTGGTAGAAACGGGCTTAAGGGTTCGTTCAGTTGCGGTGTTATAATCTCGCGCCGCAGGGTTGGGTCTGAGGCTAGAGGCATTTGTTTGTAGCCACCTGTCAGCGGGTGTGGGTCATGACAGAAAAGTGTGTGAATGTATGATGGACAATCTGATCGAAATCAAAAATCTGACGTTTTTTCGTGGCGAGCGCATGATTTTCGACAACATGTCTCTGGATGTGCCCCGCGGAAAAGTGACTGCGATCATGGGGCCAAGCGGCACGGGTAAAACCACATTGCTGCGCATCATTGGTGGTCAGTTGAAACCTGATGATGGGGTGGTGCTGGTCAATGGTAAAGACCTCTGTCAGATGAGCCGTGATGAACTGTTGGCGTTTCGTCGTAATCTCGGCATGTTGTTTCAGAGTTCAGCGTTGTTCACGGACTTGTCAGTTTTTGAGAACGTGGCGTTTCCCATGCGCGTTCACACGAACTTATCTGAAGAATTGATTCGTGATCTGGTGTTGATGAAACTTAACGCCGTAGGTTTGCGTGGTGCACGGGATCTTGCGCCATCAGAGTTGTCCGGTGGGATGTCCAGACGCGTCGCGCTGGCGCGAGCCATCGCTCTGGACCCGGACCTGATGATGTACGACGAACCGTTTACCGGTCAGGACCCTATAGCCATGGGTATGCTGGTCGATTTGATTCGCCAGCTCAACGTGGCGTTAGGTATTACCAGTTTGCTGGTCTCCCATGACATACACGAAACAGTCAGTATTGCTGACCAGATCTACATTATCGCGGAAGGTAAAGTCATTGGTGCGGGTTCGCCGGAAGAATTGAGGGACGGCTCGACGCCAATGGTCAAACAGTTTATGCATGGGGACAAAGAAGGTCCGGTTCCATTTCACTATCCTGCTGATGATCTTGCATTTGATCTGCTGGGTGAAGGTTAAGCTGTGACTGATCTAATCCGCTCCTTAGGTGTGCGCTTTCTGGATTTTCTCAGTTCGCTGGGTCGTGCCAGTATTCTGTGGTTTCGTGCGATGGCGGGTCTGCCGAGATGGGGCGACGTCGCCCTGGTTGTCAAACAGATCTACAATGTCGGCTTCATGTCGCTGATCATCATCGTGCTTTCAGCCTTTTCTATCGGCGCGGTTCTGTCTCTGCAGTTTTATACGCAACTCGCTCGCTTCGGGGCGCAGGATGCAACTGGTGTGGGTTTAGCTCTGGTGTTGCTTCGTGAGCTGGGTCCGGTGGTCACCGCACTGCTTTTTGCGGGTCGCGCAGGCTCTGCCTTAACCGCAGAAATAGGTTTGATGAAAACCACTGAACAGCTGTCCATTATGGAGATGATGGGCGTTGATCCGCTGCGGCGCATCGTTGCACCTCGGATATGGGCGGGATTATTAAGCCTACCGCTGCTGACCGCCATTTTCAGTATGGTTGCCGTTTATGGCGGGGTGGTGGTTGCGGTTAACTGGTTAGGCGCCGACCCAGGGGGCTTCTGGTCTGGCATGCAGGACGGTGTTGAGCTCTGGGAGGACCTTGGAAAAGGTATGGTAAAAAGCCTTGTTTTTGCTTTGCTGGTGACCTGGGTTGCAGTGTTTCAGGGTTATGATGCGCCGCCCACGGCGGAAGGCATGTCCATGGCCACCACGCAAACGGTTGTGATTTCGTCGGTACTGGTACTGGCGACAGATTTTCTTTTAACCCTGGTATTTTACGGAGACTTCTAATGCGCATGAGAACCATTGAAATCAGTGTTGGTGGCTTTGTGCTTGCTGGGGTGATCGCGCTCGTTTTTTTAGCTGTTCAAGTCAGCGGTGTTGGTGAACTGGGTGAGCGAAACAGTTATATGATTCAGGCCCGATTTGATGACGTTGCCGGGCTGCGTCAAAGGGCAAGGGTCAGTATGGCGGGTGTGACCGTGGGTCGGGTGAAAGAAATAGACGTGGATATGCAGTGGGGTGATGCCATTGTCACCCTGGAAATCATGGGTGAACCGGGCAACCTCACCATAGACACAGGCGCAAAAATTTTGACCGACGGCGTGGTTGGTGCCCGTTACGTTGGATTGCTGCCTGGATCGGACGAAGAAACGCTGGGGCCGGGTGATGAAATAACAGAAACCCAGGGCGCGCTGGTGCTGGAGAATCTGATCGGCGAATTTTTGACTAATATTGGAAAGTAATCATGAGTAAACAGATTGTTCTGTTAGTTCTTTTGTTAGGTCTGTGCGGATCCGTTGCGGCGCAACAGGAGGATGCCGTTGTGGCGGCAGACCCCTCTGCAGCAGATGCTGGGTTGACGGCGATTACACAGGCGCTCGCTGCGGAAACCGCGGAGCAGGCGGTGGAGCTTGCAACTCTTGAGGTATTGGCCTTTGTTGAACGAGGGCGTGAATATGCGGAGAACGATTCCGAACGGTTTTATAAAGAGGGCGAAGCATTATTGCGTCCCATGATCGATTTCAAACGTTTTTCCCGCAACGTGATGGGTCCTTATGCGCGCAAAGCAACCGAGGAACAACTGGATACGTTTTCCGAATCGTTTAAGTGGAGCCTGGTGCGTACTTACGCGCTGGCTATGCTTGAGTTCGGCAACGGCGAGGCCACCGTTCTGCCCCCGCGTAAACCCAGCAGTAATCCTGACCTTGCAAACGTTACCCAGGAAATTAACTATGAAGGTAAAACCTATGTGGTTGTCTACCGCATGCGTAGAGGTAAAGAGGATCGTCTCTGGAGCGTTCAGAATCTGGTTGTGGAAGGGGTGAACATCGGTCTGAACTACAAATCACAATTCACTTCGGCCATGAAAGATCCAAAGTACAATGGTGATCTGGATGCGGTCATTGCGTCCTGGAGTGATTTTGTTGAGGCTGAGCAAGCTGCTGAAAGTGCAGCGGAATAGCTGAAGCGGCGGCGTAAAGATGGCAGTTAATTTGTCCCCGGAATTTCAGTTGTCAGGTGATGAGGTTGACCTGAACGATGCTGAGCGCCTGAAACTATTGGGGCTGGATATCATCAACAGCCAGGACGGTCCGTTCAACGTAGAATTCAGCGGCCTGGAACAGGCGAACAGCATTATTGTTGCGCTTATGATTTGCTGGCATCGGCATGCTACGCTTGCGGGCAAGCAAATTGAATTTTCTAGCCTTTCTAAAGATCTGCAAAACATCATCGCTTTTTCCGGTTTAAACCGGGTATTAAAAACCAGTTAAGAATTATCATCATGCAAGAAGAAATCAGAGCGCTGCTCGCTGGCGCCTTCAGCGACGCCGAAATCGACCTGAACCTGGACGGCAATCGTGCCCTGATTGAAATTGTCAGCAGCCACTTTGATGGCATGAGTCGAGTGCAGCGACAGCAGGCGGTTTATGCGGTAATTGCCGACTATATAGCCGATGGTCGTCTGCACGCAGTCACCATCAAAACGCAAAGCCCGAAGCCCTAAAAAACTACGGATCCAAAATGGATAAACTCAGCATAACTGGTGGGCGCACGCTGCACGGACGTCTTCGTGTGTCAGGTGCTAAAAATTCCACTCTGCCCATTCTGGCCGGCACCCTCTTGACTGATGAACCTGTGCTTGTTCGCAATGCGCCTCACCTGCACGATGTAACAACCATGATCGAGCTGCTCGGCACGCTGGGTGCGCATGTTGTGATTGATGAGAAGTTGAATGTGGAGGTCTGTGCTAACAACTTAACTCAGCTTTGTGCGCCTTACGAGCTGGTCAAGACGATGCGCGCATCTTTCCTTGTGCTGGGCCCTCTGCTGGCAAAACATGGCCCGGCTCAGGTTTCGCTGCCCGGTGGCTGTGCGATCGGCTCGCGGCCGGTAGACCAACACCTGAAAGGCCTTGAGGTTTTGGGTGCTAAG
>CBDUMB010000173.1:0-6888 GCA_965368205.1 uncultured Pseudomonadaceae bacterium
GTAAGCCATACAAATCCAGCGTTGGACAACCGGGTGAACTTATATAACGCTGTCTTCAGGCAGGTGGCATGTAAGTGCAAAGGGTATTCCAAAGAGATGGATAGAGTGCTGGAAATTGGTGGTTATGCGGCGGGCTACTGCGGCAAGTTGTTTGCTGCATCCGGGGCGGATGTTGTGCGGCTGGAGTTGACCGAACCCTCTCCAGCCTGGGCGAGTAGAAAAGCCATGGATCTGTTCCTGCACCCCCGGAAACGCAAGATTGCCACCAGCGATCTCGATCTGCTGGCAGCACTTGCGGGTAAAGCTGATGTCGTGGTTTGTGAAGCGGACACGGCGGACGAACTTGATCAGCTTGGGTTTGACCTCTGGACGGCGCCGGTGAAAGTAGCACTCACGCCCTTTGGTCGCACCGGGCCGAAAGCCAACTGGCGGGCGAGTGCCAACGTGTTGCTGGCGATGGGTGGTTATACCCATTTAATCGGTGAGCCGGATCGGGCGCCGCTCAGCCTGCCCGGTCACTATCTGGAATTTCAAACCGGCGCGCTGGCATTTACCGCCGCAAACTCCGCGCGTTGGGCAGGGCAAACGACGCATATAGACATCGGGCAGCTGGAGACTTTGATGTCGCTGTCGCAGTTCACCACAGTACGTTGGCACTGTGCGGGCGAATTGCGTTCGCGTCACGGCAGTGATTTCTGGTATGTGGTTCCGAGTCAGCTGTTTGCCTGTGCAGATGGGTGGGTATATCTGAACATAGTGCCTGCCTTCTGGGACCCACTGACTGTTTTTCTTGACCAGCCAGAGCTTCTCATTGATCCACGCTTTGAAAACAACGATTTGCGCATGGCCAATCGGGACGCTTTGCATACACTGATAGCGCATGAGCTAGCGCGGCACTCAATGGACTATCTGGTCGATAAAGCTGAATCCTGCCGTATCCCTCTGGGTGTTGTTCTGTCCTTCGAGCAGGTACTGGCGGATCCGCATCTGCAGGCGCGTCAGTTCTGGCAGACGCTGTCGGGTAACGCCGGTGAACCTGTGTACACACCGGCGTATCCTTTTCTGCAGGCAGCGGTATCCGCAACCGCGGCAAAGGGGGCGGTGTCATGGTAAATCTGCCGGTAACCGGGCCGCTGAACGGCGTGAAGGTGTTAGATCTGACCCATGTCTGGGCTGGGCCGCTGGCGGTACGCTTTCTGGCCGACCTGGGCGCTGATGTGGTTAAAATTGAAGCACCTTACGGGCGCGGCTCTCAGGTATTCCCTTCACAACCTATTGGTGGCTGGCTGGGTGGTGAAGCCGGTGACGAACCCTGGAACATCAACGCCGTCTTCAACAAGCTGCACCGCAATCGTCAGAGTGTTTGCGTTGATCTGAAACAGCGGGAGGGGCGTGATCTGCTGTTGGCGCTGGTTGCGGTGGCTGATGTCATTATCGAGAACTTCAGCGCCAGAGCAATGCCGGCGATGGGGTTGGACTTTGAGGTGCTGAAGCAGGCGAATCCACAGATAATCTATGTCTCCATGCCTGGGTTTGGCGCCAGCGGTCCCTACCATCGCAGGGTGGCATTCGGACCGATCGTTGAACCCATGACCGGCTTCACAAAAATGTTGGGTTACGATGCCGCTACACCGGTGAATTCCGCAATGGCGTTGATGGATCCGATCGCTGCAACTCACGCGGCCAGCGCCGTTGTGCAGGCCTTGCGCAAACGCCGAGAGGACGGTAAAGCGGCCTATGTTGAACTGAGTTTGCACGAAACCGGGGTGGCCTATAACGGGCCCTGGTTAATAGATACCCAACTCGGTGAGGCACCGGTGTGTCAGGGCAATGCGCATCCTCGACTGGCACCACACGGGGTGTATCCCTGTCAGGGCAAAGATAACTGGCTGGCGTTGGCCTGTCAGACAGATGTGCAATGGCAACAGCTTTGTGAGCTTGTAAAGGGTCTTGATGATGCCTGGTCTTTAAGACAACGCCTGCAGGCAAGGCAAACCATAGATAAAGCGATCGGCGTGTGGACAGTGTCGCTGGAAAAAAATGCAGCGGCAGAGATACTGCAAGCCAGCGGCATACCTGCTGGACCGGTAAACAATGCAGCTGAAATGCTGAGTGACGAACAGGTAAAGGCGCGAAACTTTTTCCAGCCTCTGGAACGTTTTAATACGCCGATGCCGGGCAATGCAATTCATATGCCTGGTTTGGACCCAAGTCAATGGCAGCCCTGTCCGGACCTTGGTGCTGATAATCACAGTGTGCTGACACACTGGTTGGATTACACGGATGAACAGGTGTCCACGCTGCAGGAGCAGGGAGTTGTGCATGACAGGCCGCCGAGTTAAAGACCCCTGTCAGTGGTCTGATTGGCCTGGTTATCCCGGGTAGGGCATACCCTGAGCGTCGACATAAAGCGCATAAACGGACTGCGACCCAGTCATGAACAGGCGGTTGCGCTTCGGTCCCCCAAAACAAACGTTTGATACCCCCTCGGGCAGGTGGATCGCGCCAATCTTTTTACCGTTTGGCGCGTAGACAAATACACCGTCTGCGCCAGCGCCGCCCCAGGCAGCCCCGCACCATAAATTGCCGTGCGTATCTACGCGAAAGCCATCAGGCCCGGCAGTTTCAAAGTCGCAGAACTGCGTAGGTGGGCTCAAGCGTTCATTGTCGATGACGTCGAACACGTGTATCGCTCGTGGATGCCCCGGAGTATGTGATGCACCGGTATCGGAAACGTAGAGTTTTTTATAATCCGGGGAGAAGGCCAGTCCGTTGGGTTTGTTGAGCTGTTCATCCACGATTGTAGCTGCGCCGCTGTCGGGATCGAGGCGATAGATTCGTGTGGGCAGTTCGAACTGCGCTTTGTGGCCCTCGTAGTGCCAGTGAATACCGTAGCCGGGGTCAGTGAACCAGATGGCACCATCGGGATGGACCACCACATCGTTTGGCGCGTTCAACCGCTTACCGTCGAAGTGTTTGATCAGCACAGTTACCGTGCCATCGTGCTCTGTGCGGGTGACCTGCCGGCTGCCATGTTCACAGGTGATTAATCGACCCTGCAGGTCCCGGGTATTGCCGTTGGCATAGTCGGCGGGCGCCCTGAAAACGGAGGTTTTGCCGCTGGCCTCATCCCAGCGCATCATTCGGTTGTTGGGAATATCGCTCCAGATGAGGCTGCGTAAATCACCGAAATATACAGGACCTTCGGTCCAGCGACCGCCTGTCCAGATGCGTTCCAACGCTGCGCTAGCCAGCACGTACTGGCGAAAAGCCTGGTCCAGGACTTCAATGGCAGGGTCGGGATAACGGATCGGCGAGCGCCAGTCGCGATCAAGTAAGTAGTCCATGGATTTACCTGTTTGTGGTGCTTATCAAGGTGCGATCAGATTAATGGTTGAGGCTGCGTGAGAACAGCACGGGGTTGATGGGTGAGGCGGCTGCTTCACCGCTTTGTATGCCGGGGAGCCACATCTGCGCGTCCATGGCGTGATTTCGATGCTTGGGGGTACTCATGCGAATGCCGTCCTGCATGTAGATGAGCGTAAACGCGGCGCGGGTCTGGTCACTTTTATTGCCATCAGCCCGATGGCAGGTCCAGCCGCTATGGAAACTCACTTCGCCCAGGTCAAACGGTGCATCAATGTATTCAAAATCCCGCATCAGGCTGTTGAGCATCTGTTCAGATTTATCCGAAATGCCAAGATCTGCGGCCTGTTCAGGCATGGCATGGTGGGAACCTGCTGCGAAGGCCAGCGGTCCCATGTGCGCGCTGACAGCCTGCAGCGGTATCCACAGCGTGATGGTGTTGTTGTTTGACAGGGGCCAGTAGAACTGATCAACATGCCAGGGTGTGTAGCCGCCCTGTGCCTCCTTAAATAAAGCTTGATCATGGTACAGGCGCACACCATCCACCTGCATCAGATCGGCGGCCAGTTTCGCCAGGCGCTTGCTTCGCACCAGCTTTTCTATCTCAGCATGGTGGCGCCACAGGTTCATCCGCTGGGTAAATGCCCGGCTATAGGTATCTGTGGTGCCCTGGGCAGTTGTTGCAAGCAGGTAAGGGCTGAGCTTGTCAGCCAGTTCCGGGCCACAATCGTTGCGCAATTGTGTAAGAAACATTGCCGGGGTCCAACTGCGCACAGCTTCGGTAATAACGGTGTTGTAGTAGGCGATTGAGTCGCTGTTCAGCACGTTTTTCAGACGAATAAAGCCATTCGTGTGATAGAAATCCAGCTGTTCCGGGCTCAGCTCGAAAGCCTCATCCAGTTGTTGGTGCGACTTTGGTCCCGGGGATTTCGAAGCGCCTGTCAGCGGTGTTTTCGATATAGCCATAGTTTTAATCACAGACCTCTAATACCTGTTGCTTAGGTCTGCTAGAATCCAGCCCCTTTTTTTGGGTGGTGTGGCAGAGATCTGCATAGTGCCCAACCTTTATCAGTTTAACAAAGCGGTGTTATGGAATTTGTCTTAGGTCAGCGTTGGGTGAGCCAAACCGAATCGGAATTGGGTTTAGGCATTGTGGTGGGCGTAGAAGGGCGGCATATCACGTTGCGCTTCCCGGTGGCGGAGGAAGACCGGGTGTATGCGCTCAATAATGCGCCGCTTGCGCGCATCGTTTATGCCGTGGGTGAAATTGTGCATACCGCGGAACAGATGCCAGTGATGGTTGAGCAGGTAGAAAACCTTGATGGTCTGCTGTTTTACACCGGGCGGGATGAAAACGATCAAGTTGTGCAGCTACCTGAAACACAGATTTCCGGCGTGGTGCAGCTCAGCTCACCGAAGCAGCGGCTGCTCAGCGGACAATTTGACAAGTCCGACCAGTATGCGCTGCGGGTGGCCAGCCTGGTGCACCAGCATGAGTTACAAAGCTCGCCGGCGAGAGGGCTGTTAGGCCCACGCACTTCACTGTTGCCTCACCAGATATATATTGCCCAGGAAGTGGCCCGACGATATGCACCGAGAGTGCTGCTGGCGGATGAAGTGGGTCTGGGCAAAACCATCGAAGCCGGCCTGATCATGCATCACCAGTTGCAGAGTGGATTGGCAACTCGTGTGCTGGTTGTTGTACCTGATGCTTTGTTACACCAGTGGCTGGTTGAGATGCTGCGTAAGTTTGGTCTACGCTTTTCTCTGTTTGATGCGCCGCGCTTACAGGCATTGCTCGATAGCGAAGAGGGTAATCCTTTTGAAACCGAACAGCTGGTGCTTTGCGGGCTGAAAACGTTGACCGGAGATGCCCAGATAACGGACTTCGCAATTGAGGCAGGCTGGGACATGCTTGTAGTGGATGAAGCTCATCATCTGCAGTGGCAACCTGATCACCCCAGCATTGAATACCAGACCATTGCTGACCTGGCGGCGGTTTGTCCCGGATTGTTGCTGCTCACCGCAACGCCGGAACAGCTGGGGGTAGAAAGTCACTATGCCCGGCTGCGGTTGTTGGATCCGTCGCGTTTCTCAGACATGCAGGCTTTCATCGAGGAGCAGGCTGGCTACGGTGCGTTAAATGAAGTGGTCCGCAATATTCAACAGGGAGAAGTACTGCCCCCTGCGCAGCAGGATCTGTTGCGCTCGATGGAGTCGATAGAGTATTCGGATAAGATTTCCTCAGAACAGTTGATCGAACAGCTGCTGGATCGGCACGGAACGGGTCGGGTGCTGTTTCGCAATACCCGCGCGGCGATAGACGGTTTCCCACAGCGAATTGTGCACGATTACGCCCTTCAGGTGGCCAGTGATGATGTGCAAGCCCCAAATCTGATGGATCTTGCCTCGCAGCAGGTTATTGGTGTGACGGAGTCGGACGGCCTGCGATACGACCCCAGAGTCGTCTGGTTAGAAGCGTTTCTGCAGAAAAACAAAAGCTCAAAAGTGTTGCTGATCTGTGCGCAAGCACAAACCGCGGTAGATCTGGAACGTCATCTTCATCTCAATGTGGGTATCCGTAGCACAGCATTCTACGAAGATCTTTCTATTGTTGAACGGGATCGTGCAGCGGCTTACTTCGCTGACCAGGAGGTAGGTGCACAGGTTCTGATCTGTTCCGAAATTGGCAGTGAAGGCAGAAATTTTCAGTTTGCTCATCACCTGGTCCTGTTTGATCTGCCGCTTATTCCAGATCTGCTTGAGCAACGCATAGGCCGGCTTGATCGAATCGGGCAAAACGCGGATGTGCAGATTCATGTGCCTTATGTGCAGGGGTCAGCACAACATACGCTGTTTCGCTGGTACCACGAAGGGCTTAACTCTTTCACCCAGAGCTTCTCCGGCGGCGGCGTCGTGATGCAGGAGTTTGGCGAAGCATTGCAAAGTCACATGGGTGAAAACGGTGTTGTTGATCCCCAAGGCTTAGAGTCGCTGATAGAACGTACGCAAGCGTTTACAACGGCACTGAGAGAAGAGCTGCAAAGTGGTCGTGATCAACTGCTGGAATTGAATTCCTGTAAACCCGAAGTGGCCCAGCAGATTATCGATGTGATATCCCAGGCGGATGCAGATGAAAACCTGCAAAGCTACATGACGCAGGTGTGTGACACTTTTGGCGTTGAAACGGAACATCACTCTGAGAGTGCGCTGATATTGCGACCCACAGAGCACATGTTGACGCCTTCTTTCCCGTTATTGGGTGACGAAGGTGTCACCATCACCTTTGATCGGGAAATGGCGCTGGTTCGCGAAGATATGGAGTTTCTGACCTGGGAGTCACCCATAGTCAGTGGCGTTATGGAGATGGTGTTGGGTTCAGAGTTGGGTAACACCAATATGGCTACCATGAAGCTGAAACCGCTGCCGCCAGGCACGCTTTTAGTCGAGTGTTACTTTGTCATGCACTGCAGCGCACCGAAGAAGCTGCAGTTGGGCAGGTTTTTACCTGCAACACCGGTA
>CBDUMB010000174.1:0-6871 GCA_965368205.1 uncultured Pseudomonadaceae bacterium
TCCACGGAGTAATGTGGTCGGTAGAGCCCGCCATCATGTAAACCGGATAATCGATCTTGGACAGGTCAATGCGTTTGCCGAGAATTTTCATCTCCCGCTTCGCCAGTTTGTTATGTAACGACAGGTCGAGAAAGTCTGCATGTAGCCCGGCAGGCAGGCGTGTGTAGTCAATAGACCAGAACAGCAGCGGGTGTTTGAGCGGGTCTTCACCTTTCAGATAGTTGCTGCGTAGAAAGCCCATGATGTTTTCTTCAAAGCGCAGCATGGCAAACATTTCAAATACGTTCTTTTCTTCAAACAGGCCGCTCATGCGCGTCATCTGCTTCTGCGCTTCGACAGATCGTTCGCTGACAAACAGTCCAAAGTCACTGTCTTCAGGCCGATTGTCGAGGACGTTAACAAACAGCGACAAGCTGTTGATCCAGTCGTCGCCGCGTGCATTCATAACACCTGCCGCCGCTGTTGCTGCAAGGCCACCAGCGCATAAACCCATGAGATTGACCTTGGGTGCACCTGTGATTTCCCGGATCACACTCACAGACTGAATAATGCCATCTGCGTAGGAATCCAGGTTCCAGTTGCGATGTTCTTTTTTAGGGTTGCGCCAGCTGACGGCAAACACCGGAATGCCCGCATCAAGCAGGCGCTTGAATAAACTTCTGTCCGGTGTGAGGTCACCCAGGTAAAAGCGATTCACCTGGCTGAAGACATACAACAACGGTGCGTCGACAACTTGGTTTGTAGTGGGTTGATATTGAATCAACTCCAGCAGCTCTGATCGATATACGACAGCACCTTCGCTGGCCGCAACATCCTGGCCGACTTTAAACGCGTTGCGGTCAGCACAGGCTGGATAGCCATGGTTATGCTGCAGATCGTCGACGATGTTTTTTAAACCGCGAATAACGCTGCGGCCTTTGGTTTCTCGAGCGATGCGCATAGCTTCAGGGTTGCCCACCAGTGTATTCACAGGTGCGAAAATGTCTTTGGCGGCATCGAACACATAGCGTGCGCGCTCCCGATTCATACCTTCCAGCTGTGACTCATCCAGCCAACCGTCCAGAGCCTGGGTCCAGGCGATATAGGTTTGTCCTAAGCGGCGGTACAAGCCGTTTTCGATCCAGGCAGGATCCTGGAATCTTTTATCATTGGGCTCTGGTGATAGATCACTGTTACCCATAGCGATACTCGCAAACTGGGTGGCAAATTCCCGGGTCACATTCCATAACGCAGCGGGTTGCTGCCTGGAAGTTTCGAAAATATCCGCCCAGGCGTCCATAAATGCTTTGCGATCAACGCCAAGCGCAGCGTTCAGGGGAACGCCACCATCGGTCTGGCGTCCTGAAGCATTCTGTTCAATATTAGGTCGTTCTGAAATCGGTTTGTCTTGATCCATGTGCTTTCCTTCGCCCGGTTTGCTTAAGGCTTGTCGACTGTTGCGGTTCCGGGGCGCTGTGCAAGGTTGCTGCGCTCCGCTATGCCGGCCAGAGTTCTGGTCAACCAGCGGGGTTGATAATGTGCCCAGTTTACAACAGCCTGGTTAAAGATACCTGGTACACGTATCACTTCCCCCTGATGTAATGCGTTGTAACCCTGCAGGGCAACATCTTCGGGCTGGCTCATCATCAGCTGCGCGCCGGGGATATGATCTGTTCCCAGATCACCAACCATCTCAGTGTCGGTCAGACCCGGGCACAACGCGCAGACTTTGATGCCACTGCAGCGCGTTTCTTCAGCCAGGCTTTCGGTAAATGATAGTACAAAGGCTTTACTGGCACTGTACATGGCCATGCCGGGTACTGCCTGAAAACCCACAACGGAGCTGACGTTGAGGATCTTGCCTTGTTCAGCGGCGAGCATCCGGGGTAGGAAAAGCGCGCTGGTTTCGCTCAATGCCCTCATGTTCAGATGCACAATATCGTGGATCCGCTCCAGCGGCATGGAGGCGAAGCGCCCCTGGTAGGCAGCACCTGCGTTATTAATCAGCGTATCGACAGGGCCAATTTCACTGGCTGCTGCAAACAGCTTTGCGGGTCCTCTGCGTTTTGCCAGATCAACAGCAACAACGTGCACTTCACACAGCGGTGCCAGCTCGTCGGCCAGCGCCAGCAGTTTATCTTCCCGACGTGCGCAAATAATCAGGTTGTAACCACGCTGTGCAAAAACTTTTGCAAATGCTTTTCCGATGCCAGATGAGGCGCCGGTGATCAGGGCAAGAGGTTTGGCGTGTGACATGGGTTAGTGCTCCGTGAATTGGGTGCGTTCACTGTTGAGCCGCGCGCTGTACAACAAAGTGGTGAACGATTGTGTTAAGCAGGCTTCAAAGAACGCCGGGTCTGGAAGAATCTCTCTGCAGCTGGTGAATGAAATCGTCACGCGTCCGCAGTAAGACAGCACCGGGAAAATCAACCCCATACCTTGTGTGATGGGGCCAAGACCAATTGCGGTGACCATGGGAGAACCACTGAAATAGAGCGGTTCCTGGGGCCCGGGTATGTTGGTGATCGAGACATTAAACGGCGGTGCTGGTGCATTTGCAGCCGTTTCTGTCATCAACCTTGAAGCCAGCGCCGCGGTAAAAGCCGGTACAAACTTGCTGTAGTTGGTCATATCAGATGCCCCAACAGCCTGGTGTATGAGCTTGCTTTTACTGGTCTCCGCATGGATGTGTTGCAAGCGCGCTAACGGTTCTTCTATGTCTGTACCGATGGAAACAAACAGCGCGGAAACACGATTGCCGCCAGCGGCTTCGCTACCTTGCGCGTCGCTGCCAGGCACACGCAGGTTGACCGGGGCCATGGCCACCAGCGACGTCTGATCAATTTCGTTTTTTGCATGCAGGTAGGAGCGTAGAGCGCCGCCGCAGACCGCCAACACCACATCGTTTACGGTTGCACCGGGTACAACCTGGCGAATTTCCTTGATGTCAGCGAGGCTGACACTGATTGATCCCAGCACTCGATGGGCGGTTACCATGCCGTTGAAGCGTGTTTTTGGAACTGCTTTCGGTGGCGTGCTGAACGAGTTTTCTCCGCCGGGTGCACCATCGGCAGGGAACGCACGCATCTGCTGGCTGAATTGGCGACCCAGGGTTTGCGCGAAGCGGAAGGGCTGGGTGAAATTTTTCACACCACTGCGAAATAAAAGTTCTGCGTCTGTGGGTACAGGCTCTGGCTGCCATGATTCGCGTGCCGGTGGAACAGGTGTTGGTGCCGGTGACAGATCGTGCAATAACTCCAGAAAATGTAGGCCGGATGCCCCATCAACCGCAGCATGGTGTGTTTTGGTGAGTACTGCAAAGCTGTTGGGAGGTAATCCGGGAATATTGTTCAATCCCTCTATGACGGTGAGTTCCCAGAGCGGTTTGGTCATGTCCATGGGTCGAGCGAAAATACGTGACGCCAGTTGTTGCAGCGCATCACGGTCCCCTGGGCTTGGCAATGCCACACGGCGCAGATGATATTCGAGGTCAAAATCCCGATCTTCGATCCAGTAAGGATAGTCTGCTTCGAAAGGTACCTTAATCAAACGCCGTCGGGTCGTAGCGTTGAGATGTAACCGCTCACCGACCGTGCGCGCAAGGGCTTCGTCTGTCAGGCGTTCCGGATCAGTCTGGCTGCCATCATAAATACATAACGAGCCAACATGCATTGGCGTGGCAGGCGTTTCGAGATAGATGAATGAAGCGTCTTGGAGCGAAAGCTGTTGCACAGTAACAGTCCTTATGCGCTAAAGGGGTTACGCATAGTGTAACGCTTTAGAAATAGCGAAGGGCAGACCTGAAAGGGGAGAGGGGAGAGAAGATCAGGCCTGCCCCGCGTTAACTTTTTGGGTGCAATTGCTGCACCCTTGCGTAACTAGTGAACTCACAAGCCCCGCGCTGCCGCGGGGTTGTATGTTCGGTATGACTTAAGCGGCTACCGCTGCGTCTACTGCTTCAGCAGCTTCTTCGTTGGCTGCAGCAACAGCGTCGTTGTTTGCTGAGAATGCGTCACGAACTGCTTCGCTGCCGCGCTCTACGGCTTCTTTCAGTACTTCGCCGCGTGTTTGCAGACGTTCGGTCATACCGTTGTACAGCGTTTTGCCGTATTCGCGCTGCATTTCAACGAAACCGCTGATGTCGCGGATTTCAGCCATACGCTTCATGAATTCCTGGTTGGTTTCAAAATACTGCTTGAAACCTTCGCCGGTGATTTCGGTCATGCGACGCGCCACTTGGGTGTTGATTTCGAACAATTCGCGACCCAGTTTCATTTGATTTTCGATAACACTCATTTTCATTTCCTCTAGTCGTTTACTTCTGCTGAAGGATGCATTGCAAACGCCCAGCAGCTGTTGAGATTTTTGCAACGCATGGTGCGCTGCACAACGAGGAGAATTGTGCACCACACAATTGTGCGATGCAACAACTTTTTCAAAAAAAACGACATCTTTTTAAGCAACCTGCTCTACGAAGCCATTTCCTGGCGGTAATGCCAGGTCTGCAGCAGCTTTGAACAGGATGTCTTCGGCCATTTTATTCGTTTCTAACGGTACTATTTCAGCCGAGACAGCGTTGTGCAGTGCTGCATAGGCGTCCTGTATATCGTCTCTCAAGCGGTCAGCGTCCGGTGCAACCCGAGTGGCTGCGGTTACACCAATAAATAACTGATCCACATAGCTTTGCACGGTGATGTTGAGGCCCACCCCATGTGCCGGGATTGAGACCGGATAGTGGCTCAGCATTCGCGCGCCATTGGAATAGAGTGGCGCCCGTGGTCCTGGCACGTTGGAAATAACAACGTTGACCGGAGGAGGGGTGTGCTCTGCCCATTTCATTAAAGCGGCAGCGGTTTGCAACCCCCTTGCAGCCAAACCGAAGAACGGCATGTGCAGGTCTGCAGGCATCAGCGGGGATGTCTCCGCGAGCATTTCTTTGGCCTGGCGTGCCTGGTGGGCCACAAAACTCACGCGCTCAACCGGGTCCTCAATATCTGTGCCCAGAGCGGTGCGCATCATGGATACCTGGTTGTTGGCACTGGCATCATTGGCGGCCCGCAGGGATACAGGACAGCCGGCGATCAAAGTCCTGTCCGGCAGTTCACCGTGTCGATTCAGGTAGGTGCGGAGTGCGCCGCCACACAGGCTGAGAAAGACGTCGTTGATGGTGCAGTTAAGGTGCTTGGCCAGGTGTTTTACGCCTGATAGCGGAAGTTCGCCCGCTGCAAATACGCGTCTTTCGTCGATGTGTCGGTTCAATACCGTCGTCGGGCACGCTGCCATGGCCGCGCTCAAACCTTTGCTCGGATCAATACTCCGCTGCAGCAGGCGCGCTATAGCGTTGAGTCGGCCTGGCGCGCGCGTGACGCTGTTGATGCTCTGTTTGGTCATCTCGGTCAGTAAACCGGTTAACTGATCAGCGCGAGTCATGGGTCTGCGATCTCCAGGCTCAAGCCCCTGGGTGGGTACTTCGCCGTCGGGCTGCTGATCCATGAGGATGTTGTAGGAAGCCTGGGCGGCAACGCCGTCCAGACATGCATGGTGTACACGGTTGTAGTATGCAACCTGTCCGTTGGCCAGTCCGGTCAGGACAGCAATGTCCCACAATGGCTGGTGTCTGGGTAACGCGTGTTCGTGGAGACGGGCTACGGTCTGCTCGACCTGCTTGAACCCGCCGGGGGCTGGGACGGCTACGGTGTAGATATGGTTGTTGATATCAAAATCTGCATCTTTTACCCAATTCGGATGATCAAGATTGCCGCTTGCATGTTCCAGGCGGCTGGTCAGATAAGGCACCAGGTGCGTGCGCTGTGAGATGAAATGTTTCAGGGAACTGACAAATTCTTCAACGGTTGTGTTATCCGGCAACTGCATGTACTGCAATGAAGCAATACTCATCGGGCAGTCTTTAGTTTCAGCGTATATGAAGCTAGCGTCGGTCGCCGTTAGCTTGTTCACTGGTATATTCTCCTTTGTCGTCTGGTGGTTGGGGTATGTTGCTTAATGCTATTCAAATTCTGTGCCACTCGTTTGCCCCCAGGTTTTCCGGGTTTCAAGCTGAGTCAGACAGGTATAGATGCGTTACCGCGGTGCAGGGCTGGATCCATCTGATCCGCAATGGTGCAGGATGCGATCGGCGTGCATCATACAATTGAATTGTGACGTATCAATGAACCTGACACATCTTTTAAGGGTTTATTTTGTCTGGTCGATTTGTCCGGAGACGGCTTTGGGATAACTCAGAGCGCGCCACCCCTGGCGGTGGAAGGGCGTGAAGCTGGCCTCCTCTAAAGCGAGTCGGTCAGCAACTGCGTACAACACGGCAGGGTGAATACCCAGGCCGATATGGCTCGAGTGAACTTCGATATTCTGTCGTCGTGCGGATTCTTCCACGTGGGCGCGGCGCCAGTGCACCACACCGTCAGTGCGGCTATAGATAGCTGTCACCGGAATCTTTGCAGAAACGTTCTGCAAGCCGTGCCGTAGACCAAAACTGGGTACGGTTGGCGTGTTCAGCAGTTCGCCGTTAAGCTGGCGAGCGGCACTGCGCAAGGCGGTGAACATGGCCGTGGTGGGACCTTCGGTACGGATTGGACTGCCCAGGGTAACTAACTGGCGCACCGCGTAACCGGCGCGGTCGGCAACCGCCAGCGCATGGACACCCCCCAGGCTCCAGCCGACCAGGCTGACGGTACGACCGGTATTGCGGTAGATCCGTAACACGTGATTAACCAGTGGCTCGTATCCGCCCATTTTGCTTATGCCGAGATTGCGGCCCTGGCCCCAGGTATAGGTGTCATAGCCCAGGAAGGTCAGGTATCTGCGCAGCAGTGCGGTTGAATCATCGCTGGCAAGGAAGCCCGGAATTACCACAACTGGGTGTCTGTCGCCG